>NZ_JACHIZ010000001.1:6915000-7178285 GCF_014207755.1 Micromonospora sp. CNZ286 | reverse complement strand
GTTTCGGCCGCCAGAGCAACAGGTTCATCATTCCGCCGGTGTTCCACTCGGCGCCCACGAAGGAGGCGCCGACGATGAAGCCGAACAGCGCCACGGAGGCGGCGAACACGGCGATGAACAGGGGGAACTCGGCCCGGAAGTCGAACTGGTACGGCAGGTACCACTTCGCCTCGAACATGTCGGGCTGCGGCTGGTAATCCTTGCCGCAGTTCGGGCCGTACCGTTCCTCGGTCTTCTCGCCGCGCGCCTGGGCCGCCTCGCACTCCGCGATGGTGCGCTTCCATTCCGTCATCGCGGACTGGTAGTCGTTGTTCGCCTTGGCCTCGGCCTCGGCCACCACGACGGGCGAGAGCTTCTCGCTGGAGAAGCTGAACGCGGTCGCGACGGTGGCCAGGCCGAGCACCAGCAGCACGAGCATCAGCCGGGTCACCCGGCGCTTGCCGAGCCGGCGCAGCTCGGTGACGAACAGGCTCATGCGCCCCAACCTCCTGCGGTGCCGGTCTGGTCGACCTTGGCGGACTGATCGACCTGACGGTGCTGGCCGGGGACCGGCGCGGTGGCGGTCAGTTCGAGGAAGACGCTCTCCAGGTCGACGGCGACCGGGGTGAGCTCGCTGACGTACAGGCCCTGCTCGGCGAGGAGCCGGCTGACGGTGGCCGGCTTGTCCACGCCGGACAGCATCAGGTGGTCCGGCTCGGCGGCCACGTGGACCCCGGCCCGGGTGAGCGCGTCGGCGGCCTGGGGCAGGTCGCTGACCGCCTCCAGGCGTACCCGCACGGCACCCTGGGAGTGGGCCGCGAGCACCTGGTCGACCGGACCGAACGCGACCCGGCGGCCGAGTGAGATGATGGTGACCGAGTCGCAGATGAGCTGGATCTCGCCCAGGATGTGGCTGGAGAGCACCACTGTCATCCCGGCCTCGGACAGCTCCCGCATCAGCCCGCGCATCTCCCGGATGCCGCCCGGGTCGAGGCCGTTCGCCGGCTCGTCGAGGATCAGCAGCTTGGGGTTCTTGAGCAGCGCGGAGGCGACCGCGAGGCGCTGCTTCATGCCGAGCGAGTAGGTCTTGACCCGCTCGCCGGCCCGGTCGCGCAGCCCGACCAGCTCCAGCACCTCGTCCACACGCTGCTTGGGCAGCTCACCGGCCTGGGCGAGCAGGCCGAGCGTGTCCCGCGCGGTGAAGTGCGGGAAGAACTGCGGACTCTCCACGATGGCGCCGACCTGCCCGGCGACCGCCGGCAGCGCGTGCGGCAGCTCCTGACCGAGGATGGCCATCCGGCCGCCGTTCGGCTTGATCAGGCCGAGCAGCGTCCGCAGCGTGGTGGTCTTGCCCGAACCGTTCGGGCCGAGGAAGCCGTGCACCTGGCCGGCTTCCACTCGCATGTCGAAGCCGTCGAGCGCGTGGCGAACCCCGCGTTTCCGGCTTCGGTACGTCTTGCGGAGACCTTCGATCTCCAGGACAGCCGACACAGCTGACCTCCCCCGATAAGTAGGCGTCAGCGACACCATACGCGGTATGCACCGGAAGGCAATACCCGGTATGCAGTGTCGGCGCGTTAAAAAGGGGCCCCTCCTCTACCGCAGGCGTTAAGAAGGGGCCCTTCCTTGCACGTCAGGCGCAGACGACGTGGACGCCCGCCTCGCGGAACGCCGCCACCACGTCCGGCGACGCGCCGGAGTCGGTCACCAGCGTCTCGACCCGGTCCACCGGGCAGATCCGGGCGAACGCGTGCCCGCCGAGCTTCGACGAGTCGGCTATCACGACGACCCGCTTGGCCCGGGCCACCATGAGGCTGTTCATGGCCGCCTCGCCCTCGTGGTGCGCGGCGGCGCCGAGCTGCGGGTCGATCGCGTCCACGCCGAGCAGCGCCACGTCCAGCGTGACCTCGCGCAGCAGCGCCCCGCCGAGCGGGCCGACCAGCTCGAACGACTTCGGCCGGACCACGCCGCCGGCCACCACCACCTTCATCCGCGAGCGCACCAGCAGCTCGTTGGCGATGTTCAGCGCGTTCGTCACCACTGTGAGCTGGGCACCCTCGGCGCTGGTGTTGAGGTCGGGGCGGACGGCGAGCGCCCGCGCCACCTCGGTGCTCGTGGTGCCGCCGTTGAGACCGACGACGGTGCCCGGCGACACGAGCGCGGCGGCGGCGGTGCCGATCCGCTGCTTCTCGGCCGAGTGCTTCGCGGTCTTGTAGCGCAGCGGCAGGTCGTAGGAGACGCCGTTGGCGACCGCGCCACCCCGGGTACGGGTGATCATCTGCTGCTGGGCGAGCTGGTCGAAGTCGCGCCGGATGGTGGCCTGGGAGACGTCGAGCCGCCCGGCCGCCTCCTCGACGCTGACCCGGCCGCTGTCGGTCAGCATCTCCAGCAGCGCGTTCCAGCGCGCGTAGCGGTCCACCGCGGGGCCCTCCCCAGACTGTGCGTGAACGGTGATCGGTTGCGTGCACAGTAGTGCGCGAAACTGGGTCCGCGCAAAACCCTGCGCTGCGCGAACGGAGAGACGGTTGCCACGACCACCAGGTTTCGCGCAGAATGACGCGCGAAAGGCGGCCGTATCGCGCCGTATTGCGCAAGGTCTCCCCTGGGGAGGAGTTGTCATGGCGTACGTGCACGCGGAGATCGCGAGCCAGCCCGACTGCTGGCGGGAGGCGGCGCGACTCGCCCCGACCGTCGCCGAGCACCTGCCGCGCCCCGGCGAGCGGGTCGCCGTGGTCGGTTGCGGCACGTCGTGGTTCATGGCGATGGCGTACGCAGGGCTGCGCGAGGCCGCCGGCCAGGGCGAGACCGACGCCTTCCAGGCCAGCGAGTTCCCGGCCGGCCGGAACTACGACCGGCTGATCGCGATCACCCGCTCCGGCACCACCACCGAGGTGCTCGACCTGCTCACCGCGCTGCGCGGGCGGATCCCCACCACGGTCCTGGTCGGCGACCCCGACTCGGCAGCCGTCGCGCTCGCCGACGCCACGGTCGCGCTGCCCTTCGCCGACGAGCGGTCGGTGGTGCAGACCCGCTTCGCCACCACCGCGCTGGCGCTGCTGCGCGCCCACCTCGGCGAGGACCTCGGGCGGCTGGCCGCCGACGCCGAGGTGGCCGTACGCGCCCCGCTGCCGATCGACCCGGCCGGCATCGAGCAGGTCACCTTCCTCGGTCGCGGCTGGACCGTCGGGCTGGCCCAGGAGGCCGCGCTGAAGTGCCGCGAGGCGGCCACGTTCTGGGCCGAGGCGTACCCGGCCATGGACTACCGGCACGGCCCGATCTCGGTCGCCGCGCCCGGACGGCTGGTCTGGGCGCTCGGCGAGATCCCGGACGGCCTGCCCGAGGACGTGGCCGCGACCGGCGCCGCGTTCGTGCACAGCCGCACGCACGGCTGGCGCACGGTGCTGACGAGCTGGTCGGCCGGCCGCAACCCGGTCGACCCGATGGCCGACCTGATCCTGGCCCAGCGGTTCGCGGTCGCGCTCGCCACCAGCCGCGGCCTCGACCCGGACGCGCCGCGGCACCTCACCCGGTCCGTGGTCCTGGCGTGAGCGCAGGCGACGAGGTCGTCGTCGCGCTGGACGTAGGCGGCACCGGGATGAAGTGCGCCCTGGTCCGGCCGGACGGCACGACTGTGCACACCGAACGGCACGCCACCGACGCGCAGCGCGGCCCGGAGGCCGTGGTCGGCACGATCCTCGACGTGGCCGAAGGGCTCGCCGGCAAGGCCCGCGCCGACGGCCGTACCCCGGTGGCCTGCGGCATCGCCGTACCCGGAGTGGTCGACGAGGCGCGCGGCGTGGCGGTCTGGTCGGCGAACGTGGGCTTCCGGGACGTACCCCTGCGGGAGCTGGCGGGCACGCGGCTGGGACTGCCGGCGGCGCTCGGCCACGACGTGCGGGCGGGCGGCCTGGCCGAGGCCCGGCTCGGTGCCGGACGGGACGGCGGGCATGTGCTGTTCGTCGCGATCGGCACCGGCATCGCCGCCGCCCACGTGGTCGACGGGTCGGCCGCCACCGGCGCGCACGGCGCCGCCGGGGAGATCGGCCACATCCTGGTACGCCCCGGCGGCCCGCGCTGCGGATGCGGGCGGACCGGCTGCCTGGAGGCGGTGTCGTCGGCCTCGGCGATCGGACGCCGGTACGCCGAGCTGTCAGGTGCGCCCACCACCGCCGCCCAGGTGGCCGACCGGGCGGCCGCCGGTGAGCCGCTCGCCGTGGAGGTGTGGCAGGAGGCGGTCGAGGCCCTCGCCGACGGACTCGCCACCGGGCAGGCGCTCTACGATGTCTCGACAGTGGTGCTCGGCGGCGGGCTGGCCCAGGCCGGTCCCCGGCTGTTCGACCCGCTGCGGACGGCGTTGCGCGAGCGGCTGACGTTCCACCGCGAGCCGCGCCTGGTCGCGGCCGACCTCGGTGACGAGGCCGGCTGCCTGGGCGCCGCCCTGCTGGCCCTGGACACCCTGGCGAAGGAGAGTCGATGACCCGGCGCGTGACCGGCAAGGTGGTGACCCCGACCGGCGTCATCCGGCAGGGTTGCGTGGAGATCGCCGACGGGCGGATCACCGCTGTCGCCGAGTATCCGTCGGTGCGCGACGGCCACTGGATCGTGCCGGGCTTCGTGGACATGCACACCCACGGCGGCGGCGGGCACACGTTCACCACCGGCGACGCGGAGTCGGCCCGGCAGGCAGCCGCGTTCCACAGCGGGCACGGCACCACCACGCTGCTGGCGAGCCTGGTCAGTTCCCCGTTCGAGCTGATGCGCGACGCGACCGCCGCCTACCGTCCGCTGGTGGAGTCCGGCGTGCTCGCCGGCGTCCACTTCGAAGGCCCGTACCTGTCCGCCGACCGCTGCGGCGCGCAGAACCCGGAGTTCCTGCGCGACCCGTCCACCGCGGAGCTGACCGAGCTGATCGAGCTGGGCGGCGGCGCCGTACGCATGGTCACCATCGCTCCCGAGCGGGACGGCGCCACCGAGGCGATCGAGCTGCTGGTGTCGCACGGCGTGGTCGTGGCGGTCGGGCACACCGACGCCACCTGGGAGCAGACCCGGGCGGCGGTGGCCGCGGGCGCGACGGTCGGCACCCACCTGTTCAACGGGATGCGCCCGGTGCACCACCGCGAGCCCGGCCCGGTGGTGGCGCTGCTGGAGGCCCCGAACGTGGTGTGCGAGCTGGTCGCCGACGGGGTGCACCTGCACGACGGCATGCTCGGCTTCGCCACGTCGGTGGCCGGCCCGGAGCGGGCCGCGCTGATCACCGACGCGATGGCCGCCGCCGGGATGCCGGACGGCGAGTACGAGCTGGGCGGCCAGGCGGTCACCGTGTCCGGTGGGGTGGCTCGGCTCAGCCGTGACGGCGCGATCGCCGGCAGCACGCTCACGATGGACGCGGCGCTGCGGCACGCGGTCGGCGCGGGTGTGGCCCTGCCGGACGCCTGCCGGATGGTCGCCACCACCCCGGCCCGCGCGATCGGCCTGGGCGACCAGGTGGGCGCGCTGGTCGCCGGGCTGCGCGCCGACCTGGTGATGTTGGACGACGACCTGAACGTGGTGCGGGTGATGCGCGGCGGCGACTGGGTGGAGTGATCCGCCCCCGGCGTCAGGCGCTCGGCACCTCGACGCCGAGCACCGCCTGCTCGTCCGGCCGGTGCACGAGCACGTCGGCCAGGTACGACTGCACCGCCCGGCGCATCCCGACGTCCCGCCCGGCCTGCTCGGAGAGCAGCCACTTGTGCTCGATGATCTGGGCGAACAGCTCCTGCGGCTCCAGCTTGTTCCGCAGGTGCGCAGGCACGGCCCGGACCACCGGCTCGAAGACCTCGGTCAGCCAGCGGTGCGCCGCCTGCTGCTCGTCGGTCAGGTCGCTCTCCAGCCGGTAGGCGTCGAGGTCGTTGAGGAGCCTGCGGGCCTGGTTCTCCTCGGCGTCCAGGCCGGTCAGTCGCAGCAGCCGCCGGGTGTGGTAACCGGCGTCGACCACCTTCGGCCGCACCAGGTAGCGCCCGTTGTCGACTGTCGACATGGCCACCTCGGCCACGTCGAAGCCCAGCTCGTTGAGGCGGCGGATGCGCCCCTCGATGTCGTGCCGGGCGGCGCGCTCGACCTGCTGCTCGTAGGTGATCTCGTGCCAGAGCCGCTCGTAGCGCTGCACGACCTCCTCGCAGACCACCTCCGGGTCGATCGACTCGTGCAGCAGGCCGGCGGCCTGGAGGTCGAGCGCCTCACCGAAGATGTTGACCCGGGCGATCTCCAGGTCCTCGCCGCGCTGGCCGTTCGACAGCGACGGGTGCAGCGCGCCGGTCTCCGCGTCGACCAGGTACGCGGCGAACGCGCCCGCGTCCCGCCGGAACAGGGTGTTCGACAGCGAGCAGTCGCCCCAGAAGAAGCCGGTCAGGTGCATCCGCACGATCAGCGCGGCCAGCGCGTCGAGCAGCCGGTTCATGGTCTCCGGGCGCAGCGTGTTGGAGAACAGCGCCCGGTAGGGCAGCGAGAACTGGAGGTGCCGGGTGATCAGCACCGGGTCCAGCGGTTCGCCGTCGTCGGTCTGCCGGTCGGCCACGATCGCGATGGCCTCGACCGACGGGAAGTCGATCCGCTCCAGCGCCCGCAGCAGGTCGTACTCGCGCTCGGCGACCCGCTCGCCGGTCTCCTTCACCGCGTAGACGTACCCGCCGAGCCGGACGAACCGCACGATGTGCCGGGAGATGCCCTGCGGCAGCGCCACCAGGTGTTCGGCAGGCCACTGCTCCAGCGGTGTCGACCAGGGGAGGTCGAGCAGCGCCGGGTCGACGAGAGCCGAGGTGATCCGCACGGCAACCAGTGTGACCGCTGACCCCCGCGCCGCGCTTCCCTTCGTGGTTGGGCACACAGCCGCCGATGCCCGCGCCGCCCCGCCGCCGCCGGCGGCCGGTAGCGTGGTCGCGTGCGTCAGACCTCGGGGGTACGCGGTGACCTGCGGCTGCGGCCGGTCCGGCCGACCGGGTGGTGGTTCGACCTGCTGCTGCTCGCGGCAGTGGTGGCGCTGACCGTCGCGCTCGCCTCCGGTCACCTGTTCGGCCTCGACCGGGCGGTGGCCGACTGGTCCGACGAGAACCGCCCGGCCGCCGCCCGCTGGGTGGCGATGACGCTGAACCTGCTCGGCCAGGGCACCCCGCTGACGCTGCTCGCGGCCGGGCTGGGCGTGCTGCTGGCGTGGCGGCTGCGCTCGGTGCGGCCGCTGCTGCCGCCGGTGGCCGGGTTCGTGCTCACGTTCTTCACGATCGGCCCGCTGAAGGTGTGGACGGCCCGCCCGGCGCCGAGCGCCTCGGTCAAGGAGCCGTTCCTGTCGCCCGAGCAGACGCTGCCGCTGTTCCAGCACGACCTGCCGGTACGGTTCGCGCAGTCGTACCCGTCGGGGCACGTCGCCAACTCGATCGTCTGGTACGGCGTCCTGGCCCTGCTGCTGGCCCCGCTCGTGCGCACGCTCGGCCGCACAGTGCCGCCCCGACTGGTCACAGTGGTCCGGGTGGTGCCACCGGCGGTGGTCTTCTGCACCACCGTCTACCTGGGCTGGCACTGGCTGACCGACTCGGTCGCCGGGCTGCTGCTCGGCCTGCTGCTGGACCGCCTGCTGCACCGGGTGCCCTGGAACAGCCTGCCGCTGCCGGCGCGGCTCCACGGCTGGGCCCGGCCGACGGAGCATCTCGACTAGCAGTCCGCCTCTTGTCTCGGCGTATCGACACCGGTATACATTTAGCAACCTTAACAGTTAAGTTTGTTAAATGTAGGAGGTGCGCGTGCTGGCGAGACGAATCAGCCGCTGGCTGTCGGCCGGCGCCGCCGGTCTGCTGACCGCGATGACGGCGGTGGTCGTGGCCGCCCCGGACGCCCGGTCGGCCGCCGCCGACGACGAGGCGTGCCGGCCCGACGGGCTCTACCGCACGCCCGGGGTCTCGGTGCCCTACTGCACCGTCTACGACACCGCGGGCCGGGAGAAGATGGGTGCGGACCACACCCGCCGGATCATCGGTTACTTCACCAGCTGGCGGACCGGCCGCAACGGCGCCCCGGCCTACCTGGTGAACCAGATCCCCTGGCAGAAGGTCACCCACATCAACTACGCGTTCGCCCACGTCGACGGCGGCAACCGCATCTCCGTGGGCGACCCCGGCGCCCCGGACAACCCGGCGACGAACATGACCTGGCCCGGCGTGGCCGGTGCCGAGATGGACCCGGCCCTGCCGTACACCGGGCACTTCAACCTGCTCAACAAGTACAAGAAGCAGAACCCCGGAGTCCGCACGCTGATCAGCGTCGGCGGCTGGGCCGAGACCGGCGGCTTCATCGACGACAGCGGCAACCGCATCGACTCCGGCGGCTTCTACCGGATGACCACCACCGGCACCAACACGGTGAACAGCGCCGGCATCAACACGTTCGCCGACTCGGTGGTGACGTTCCTGCGCACGTACGGCTTCGACGGGGTGGACATCGACTACGAGTACCCCACCTCCAACAACAAGGCGGGCAACCCGCTCGACTTCGCCCAGGCCGACGCCAAGCGGGCCGGTCTCAACGCCTCGTACCAGGTGCTGATGCGCACGCTGCGGGAGAAGCTCGACCGGGCCGCCGCCACCGACGGCAGGCACTACCTGCTCACCGTGGCCGCGCCCGCGTCCGGCTGGCTGCTGCGCGGGATGGAGTCCTACCAGGCGTTGCAGTACCTCGACTACGTCAACGCGATGTCCTACGACCTGCACGGCGCGTGGAACCACTTCGTCGGGCCGAACGCGGCGCTCTACGACAACGGCGACGACGCCGAGCTGGCCGCGGGCGGCGTGTACGGCGCCTACTCCGGCATCGGCTACCTGAACACCGACTGGGCGTACCACTACTTCCGGGGCGCGCTGCCCAGCGGCAGGGTGAACATCGGCGTGCCCTACTACACCCGGGGCTGGCAGGGCGTCACCGGCGGCACCAACGGCCTGTGGGGACGGGCGGCGCTGCCCGACCAGACCAAGTGTCCGGCCGGCACCGGCGGCTCGATCGGCTCCACCACCCCCTGCGGCAACGGCGCGGTCGGCATCGACAACCTCTGGCACGACCTCGACGCCGCCGGCAACGAGGTGCCCGGCGGCGCCAACCCGATGTGGCACGCGAAGAACCTCCAGGCCGGCATCACCGGCGACTACCTGGCCGGATACGGCCTCACCCCGGCCACCGACCCGGCCGACCGGATCAGCGGCAGCTACGCCCGCAACTACTCGGCCGCGCTGGTCGCGCCCTGGCTGTGGAACGCGGAGAAGAAGGTCTTCCTCTCCACCGAGGACGACCAGTCGCTCGCCGCCAAGGCCGACTACGTCGCGGCCAAGGGCCTCGGCGGCGTGATGATCTGGGAACTCGCCGGCGACTACGCCTACGACTCCGCCAAGGGCCGGTACGGCATGGGCGACACGCTGACCACGCTGCTCTACGACCGGCTGAAGGCCGCACCGGCGTACGGCGCCCGCAAGGCGGGCATCACCATGCCCACCCGGACGCTGGACGTGGCAGTCGGCATGGGTGGTTTCGCGCTCGGCGACAACAACTACCCGATCAACCCCGAGCTGCGGCTGACCAACAACACCGGCGCGCCGATCCCGGCCGGCGCGCACCTGGAGTTCGACTATCCCACCACCACCCCGGCCACGCTCAGCCAGCAGTCCGGCTGGGCGCTCACCACTGTCACCACCGGCCACACCGGCAGCAACGTGGGCGGCCTGAAGGGCGACCACAACCGGGTACGCCTCACCGTGCCGGCCGCAATCGCGCCCGGCTCGTACGCCGAGGTGACGCTCAACTATCAGCTCCCGATCTCCGGCCCGGCCAACTTCACGCTCGCCTTCGGCGGCCAGACGTACGCGCTGGCCGGGGACTGGGCACGTGGTGGCGAGGTGGTCACGCCGTCGCCCAGCCCGAGCGGTTCCGTCCCACCCGGCGGGGGCACCTGCACCGCGCCGGCCTGGTCGGCGTCCACCGCGTACTCCGGCGGTGCAACCGTCTCGCACGCCGGACGGACCTGGAGCGCGAAGTGGTGGACCCAGGGCGAGACGCCGGGCAGCGCCGCGGTCTGGGCCGACCAGGGTGCCTGCACGGGCTCCCCGACGCCGACCACCTCCCCGACGCCCACCGGCTCGCCGTCACCCACCGGCGGTGCATGTGCCGCGCCGGCCTGGGCCGCGGGCACCGCGTACCCCGGAGGTGCCGTGGTGTCCTACGGCGGACACCGGTGGACCTCCCGGTGGTGGACCCAGGGAGACGTGCCGGGGACCAACAGCCAGGGCGTGTGGACCGACAACGGGCCCTGCTGAACCCGATCCCGGTGCCGCCGGCGGAATCCTGCCGGCGGCACCGGCCGTTCACCCGGGGCACCCGGGCCTCCGGTGTGTGGAACGGCGGGCACGGCGCTCAGCCTGCCGTCCGGATCTCCACGATGCTGATCCGGGTGCGGGTGCTGTAGGTCAGCCTGCGGCGGTGGTCGTCGTCCGCCGGCCGCACCGCCACCTGGACGCGGATCTGGGTGCCCTTCGGCAGCTCGACCCGTTCGTCCGGCGTGCTCACCACGAACACCCCGCCGGTGGTCTCCGGGTCGACCGACACCCGCTCCTGCCGCAGCAACGGGGTGTCGTTCTCCGCGTCTCCGGGCCGGGTGTACTCGGCGCGTATCCGGACCAGATCGTCACGCCGCAACCCGCGCAGGTCGACTGTCGCCTGGATGCTCACCAGCCCGGTCTCCGGCACCGTCCAGTGGTACAGGCCGGTGGCCCAGCGGATGGCGTGGAACCGGTCGGTGGTGTCGAGCGTGTCGCCGGCGTGCGCGGTGCTGTGGAAGGTGGCGATCACGTCCCGCTTGGTCGTCGTGGACGTCTTCTCCCCGATCATCTTCGCGAAGTCGTCGGTGGTGCCGCGGAACGCGTCCGCGTCGCAGGTGTGCTGGCGGCCGATGATGGCCGAATCGGTGAACTGCCAGATGCGCGGCGTCTCCGCCGGCTTGCCGTAGCGCGTCCAGCCCGGGCCGGAGTCCCCGCCGGCCCGCGCGTACGCGGCCTTGAAGTCCTCGGCCACCCGGTACGGGTAGTCGGCGTTCCAGCGCGGGAAGTCGCCCAGGTCGTCGTCGCCGTACTGGCCGCGCGACGCGTACATCACCGCCACCTTGCCGGTGCGTTCCTCCAGTTCCCGGCCCACGTCGACGCCGATGTGCGGGGGCACGTCGTCGGTCGGCCAGCGCTCCAGGTCGATCTGCCAGAAGAACCCGTCGTACGTGCGCCACCAGGGGGAGTGCTTGTCGGCGTAGTCGATGGCGGTGCTGGCCTGGTCCTCGATGGAGACGTCGGAGTGCACCACCACGTACATGCCCAGGAACGGGATGCCCGCGTCCTTCGCGGCGGTGAGCATCACCCCGTAGTACTGGCTGTGGAACGTGCCGTCGCGCGACTGTTCCGTGCCCTTGTAGGTCATGAAGTCGATGCCCGCGGCGCGGGCGTCCCGGATCCGGTCGGCCGTCAACCCCCGGTCGACGTCGTAGTCACTGGCGTCCCAGCCGAAAAGCGTCATGTGCGGTACCTCCCGCGTTCGCGGAGAAGACGTTCCCGAAATTGCCGGAGCCGATTCGAGGGCACCATTGCCCGATCGACGCAGAAAGAATCTGATCATCGCCATCGGATAATCGGCACGGAACATTTGCGAACCGCGCTGGCGGGGCGATTCGCTCCCGCTTTGACCTGCGTAAACGACTCTACCGAGGGGTTCGGCGATCGGCCACCGCTGAACGCGATTAATTATGCAAATCATTTTCGTCAATTTCCGGGCGGCGGGCACCTGCCGTTCACCTGAGCGCCCTAGGCTGCCGGTGTGGAACAACTGGCGCGGCGACTCGGCGTACCCGATGCGGTGGTCATCGGTCTGGGCTCGATGCTCGGCGCGGGCGTCTTCGTGGTCTTCGCACCGGCCGCGGCTGCCGCGGGCGGTCCGGGCCTGCTGGTCGCGCTGGCGGTCGCGGGCTTCATCGCCTACTGCAACGCGACCAGCTCGGCCCGGCTCGCCGCCCGCTACCCCGAGTCCGGCGGCACCTACGTCTACGGCCGGGAACGGCTGCACCCGTTCGCCGGTTTCCTCGCCGGCTGGGGATTCGTGGTCGGCAAGACGGCGAGCTGCGCGGCCATGGCGCTGACCGTCGGGGCGTACCTGTGGCCGGGGCGGGCGCGGCTCGTCGCGGTCCTCGCGGTGGTGGCGGTGACAGCGGTGAACCTGCGCGGCATCGGCAAGACCGCCACCGCCACCCGGGTCCTCGTCGCCGTGGTGCTCACGGTGCTCACCGTGGTGGCGGTGACCGGCGCGCCGCAGGTGGCGGCCGACCGGCTCACCGCGCCGGCCGGAATCGGGGCGGGCGGCGTGCTGACCGCCGCCGGCCTGCTGTTCTTCGCCTTCGCCGGGTACGCACGGATCGCCACGCTGGGCGAGGAGGTCCGCGACCCGGAGCGCACCATCCCCCGGGCGATGCCGCTGGCGCTCGGCGCGGTGCTGGCGATCTACCTGACGCTGGCAGTGGTCGCGCTCGGCGTGCTCGGCGCCGACCGGCTGGCGTCCACCGACGCGCCGCTGGTCGAGGTGGTGACCGCCGCCGGGCACCCGGGGCTGGCCTGGCTGGTCCGGGCCGGCGCCGCAGTCGCGGTGACCGGGGTGCTGCTGTCGCTGCTGGCGGGCGTCGGCCGCACCATGCTGGCGATGGCCCGGCGGCACGATCTGCCGGGCGCGCTCGCGGCGATCCACCCGCGCCACCGGGTGCCGCACCGCGCCGAACTGGCGGTGGCCGCCGTGGTCGCCGTCGTGGTGACAGTGGGCGACATCCGGGGCGCGATCGGCTTCTCCAGCTGCACGGTGCTCGTCTACTACGCGATCACCAACGCGTCGGCGCTGACGCTCGGTCCGGACCCGGCCCGGCGCGTCCCGGTACGGCTGCTCGCCGCGCTCGGGCTCGTCGGCTGCCTGGTGCTGGCGGTCAACCTGCCGCTGCCGAGCGTCCTCGCCGGGTTCGGCGTGCTCGCCCTCGGCGCGCTCGGGTACGCGGTCCGCAACCGTCGTCGACCTGCCTGACGCGGCCCGGCCGCCTTGACGCGCCCGGCGGCCTTGACGCGCCCGGCGGCCTTGAGGCGCCCGGCGGCCGTGACCGCTGGCGCGTCCGGTCACTCCTGCGGGCGGCGTGCGGCGGGCGGGCCGGTGGGTGCCGGCGGCGGCGCGGGCGTGGTCTCCCGGAGCAGGGCGGTCAGCCCGGCCCGCCGGGCCACCACAGTCAGCCGGTCACCGGCCTGGATCACCATCCGGGGGTCGGCCGACCAGTCGGCCTTCTGGTTCGGCCGGGTGTGCGCGAGCAGGCGTACCTCGCCGGGCCGGGCCACCGCGCTCAGCGGACTCCCGTCCAGCGGCGAACCGGCCACCACCGGCACCTCGGTGACCAGCAGCGCGTGCCGGTCGACCGGGATGGTGGCGACCACAGCGCGATCCAGCAGGGCCGCCGCGAACGCCGGCGCGGCCAGATAGGACACGCTGCGCGAGATGCCGATGCCGAACGCCTGCTGGATCCGCTCGGCGAAGTCGCCGTCGAACAGCCGCAGCACCACGCGCAGGTCCGGGTCGAGGGACCGGGCGATCAGCGCCGCTCGCAGGTTCGTCCCGTCGTCGGTGGACACCACCACGAGCGCCTGGCAGGTGTCCACCGAGGCGGACCGGAGCGTCTCCTCCCGGCCCGCGTCGCCCACGATCAGCGGCACCCCCAGCCGGCGCGCCAGCGGGGCGCCGCGCGCGTCCGGGTTCTTGTCGATCGCCACCACCTCGACACCGAAGTCGTGCAACTGCGCCATCACCCGGGTGCCGATGTTGCCCAGCCCGACCATCACCACGTGCCCGGAACGGTCCGGCTGGACCCGGCCCGCGTGCAACGCCAGCCGGGCGTTGACGATGCCGTCGACCACCGCGGCCGTGATCAGCGGGATCAACGCCAGCCCGGCCAGGTTGAGCACCACCTGCATCACCTGGGCCGCGACCGGCTTGTTGACGTCCGGATCCTGGCCGGTGAGCGTGGTGACCAGCGTCAGGTAGACCGCCTCGCTCCAGCTCACGTCGGCGGCCCGCGCGTTGAGCCAGCCCAGCGCCGCGATCACCCCGAGCAGCACCAGCACCGCGATACCGATCTTGCGGGTGGCGAAGTGACGGACCGCGCGCAGCAGGACGGCGACCGGCTGCCGGCGCCGCCGCGCCCGTACCAGCCGCCGCGCGGCGACCTCGGTGCCCGCCGGCCGCCCGGTCGCCTCGGCCAGCACCACGTCGGCCGCCGCCTCGTCCGCGGGCAGCACCCGGACCAGGTCCGGATCGGTGGTGACGGCAAGGCCGCAGACCACGTCCTGCTGGCGTACGTCGTCGCGGCGGGCCACGTAGAGCGTGCGCCCCGCGTGCCGGAAGTGGGTCGGCGCCACCTCGCCCAGCGCGGCGGCCACGAAGGCGGGTGCGGCGATCGAGGCGTCCGAGAGCACCGCCGAGTCGGGGAAGAGCTGCCGCAGCCCGTCCGCCAGGTTGGTGTTGAACATCCGAACCACCAGGCGCAGCCGCGACTCGACCTCCTGCGCGCAGAGCGCGGCGTGCATGTTGCCCACGTCGTCCTGGTGCAGCAGGGCCAGCCCGGCCGCGCCGGCCAGCCCGGCCCGGCGGAACGCGGCCTCGTCGAGGCGCTCCGCCGTGACCACACGTACCCCCGGCACGTCCCGGCCGTCGGGGCCCTCGGACCGGCGGCGGCCCGGCACCACGAGCGTGACCCGCACCCGGCCGTCGGCGCTGTCGGTGGCGAGCAGCGACCGGACCACCCAGTAGGCGAGCGGGTCGGAGCCGCAGACCACGTAGTGGGGGCGTTCGTCACCGTTCATCCGGAGCCGCCAGCCGGTTGCGCGGCGCGCGCGGTCGCGCAGTGGCTCGGCCATGTCCGGATCGTAGTCAGCCGCTCGCGATCCGCGCAGCCCCGGCGATCATGAACGCATGGCACGGCCGGGTACGGGTAGAGCACCGCCATGCAGACGTTCCTGCCGTATCCGGACTTCCTGGCCAGCGCGCGCACGCTGGACCAGAAGCGGCTGGGCAAGCAGCGCGTGGAGGCGATCCAGGTGCTGCGCGGGCTGACCCGGCCGGACTACGGCTGGCGCAACCACCCCGCGGTGAAGATGTGGGCCGGGTACGAGGAGGCGCTGACCCGGTACGGGCTGGACATGTGCGCGGTGTGGTGCGAGCCGGGCCGGGCCGACACCTGCGCCGGGACGCTCGCCACCGACCTCGCCGCCGCCTGCGGCATCTCGGTGATCCGGACCCAGGACGAGCTGGCCGCCGCCGGTGAGCTGCCGCCCTGGCTGGGCCGCGACGACCTGCACCGCAGCCACCGGTCGTCGCTCCTGCGCAAGGACCCCGCCCACTATGCACGGTTGTTCACCGACGTCTCCCCCGACCTGGAGTACGTCTGGCCCCCGTCGGACCGCCCGCGCCGCTGCCTGCCGTGAAAGGAAGGGCCCCTTATTAACGCCTGCGGTAGAGGAAGGGCCCCTTGTTAACACCTCGCCCCACACACCCACGCGACGCACCCAGCACGGGGGCGACGCGGCGTTTAGAAGGGGCCCCGCACATCCGTATGCGTTAAAAGGGGCCCCTTCCTTTCACCTCGGGCAGACTGGGGGGACCGCCGACTGGAGGATGCCCCGTGGGTCTGTCGCAAGTGGTAGGTCGCCTGATCGGCGTACGCGAGCACGTGGTGGACCCGGGCGGCGGTGGCGCCGACCGCGTGCCGCGCCCGGTCCCGGCGCTGGTGGTCGGCGGCGGCATCGCCGGCATGTCGGCGGCGGTGGTGCTGGCCGAGCGTGGGGTGGCGGTGACGGTGCTGGAGGCGGCGCCGCACCTCGGCGGGCGGCTCGGCGCCTGGCCGGAGGAGCTGTCCGACGGCGTCCAGCGCAACGAGCACGGCTTCCACGCGTTCTTCCGGCAGTACTGGAACTGGCGGTCGATCCTGCGCCGCGTCGACCCGGCGCTGGGCTTCCTCAAGCCGATCCCGGGCTACCCGATCCTGTCCGAGCAGTGGCCCACGGAGGAGTTCGGCAAGCTGCCGCCCGCGCCGCCGGCGAACCTGCTGGCGCTGCTGCTGCGCAGCCCGAGCCTGCGCCTGGCGGACCTGCGCACGATGGACCGGGACGCGGCGCTGCCGCTGCTCACCTACGACCCGGTACGCACCTACGAGGAGTTCGACGAGCGGACCGCCGACGATCTGCTCACCTCGCTGCGGCTGCCGGACCGGGCGCGGGCCATGCTGTTCGAGGTCTTCTCGCACTCGTTCTTCAACCACGAGGCGGAGATGTCGGCCGCCGAGATGATCGCGCAGTTCCACTTCTACCTGCTCGGCAACCCGGAGGGGCTGGCCTTCGACTGCCCGGACCGGGACTACGGCACGGCGATCTGGGAGCCGCTGACCCGGCACGTGGAGAAGCACGGCGGCCGGGTGCTGACCGGCGCGGCGGCGGCCCGGCTGGACCGTACCCCGGCGGGGTGGCGGGTGACCGGCGCGGACGGCGACGTCTGGGAGGCGCCGCACGTGGTGCTCGCGGTGGACCCGCCGGCGCTCGCCGCGCTCGTCGGCGCCTCGCCCGGCCTGGCCGCGGCGGCACCCGAGCTGGTGGCGCGGATGCCCGCGTTCGGCAGGCCCGGACCGCCGTACGCGGTGGCGCGCTACTGGATGGACGGGGACGTCCGGGCCGACCGGGCGGTGTTCAGCGGCGTCTCCCGGCAGCCCACGCTGGACTCGGTGACGCTCTACCACCGGCTGGAGGACGAGCCCCGCCGCTGGGCCGCGCGCACAGGCGGCTCGGTGGTGGAGCTGCACGCGTACGCCTGCGAGTCGGACGTGCCGGCCGACGAGCTGGCCGCCCGGATGCTGCGGGAGCTGACCGCGCTCTGGCCGGAGGTGGCCGACCTTCGGGTACGCGAGCTGCGGGCCCGCGTCGAGGCACAGGCGCCCGCGTTCACGCCTGGCAGCCACGCCTGGCGCCCGGGGGTGGAGACCGACGCGCCGGGCCTCTACCTGGCCGGGGACGGCATCCGCACCGACTTCCCGAGTGCGCTGATGGAACGGTCGGCGGCCACCGGGATCATCGCCGCGAACCACATCCTCCGTGCCGAGGGCGCGGCGGCCGAGCCGGTCCGGTCGATCCGGCCGCGCGGCCTGCTGGCCGGCAAGGCTGGGCCGAAAACGGTCATAAGTACATAAAATCGGCTCTACGCTCGACTGATCCGGTGATACGGGAGGTCGGGCGGTGAGCACCGCGACGCGGGATCGGCGCGACGAGGAGCACGGGACACCGCGGGACGAACGGACCGCGGTGGTCACCGCGCTGCGACTCGGCTGGTCCATGGCGGACGCCTACCACCACGCGCAGACCGCCGACCTGACCGGGGACGGGCACCGGCCGGCGCCCGCGCCGCCGAAACTGTCGAACCTGACCGAGCTGGCCGGGCGGCACCGGCTCGGCATGTACCTCGACGGCGTGGACGTCGCGCTGGCCCAGATCGCGCCGCTGACCACTGCGGGCCGTACGGTGCCGTCCACCGCCGCCGCCCGGGGCGCCACCGAGGCGGGCCGGGAAACGCTGCTGCGCGCGCTCGACGACCTCAACATCGACGTGCTGCGCTGGACGATGGCGACGAACCACCGGGTGGGCGTGGCGTACCGGCTCGGGCGCTCGCTCGCCGACACCGTGCGGCGCGGCGACGCCGGCCAGCTCGCCGCGCGCTTCGGCGGCCGGCATCTCCAGATCAGCAGGTGGCTGGACGAGCTGGCGAGCGTGCTGCCGCCGTACTCGGCCGCCGTGGTGCGCCGCTCGCTCGCCGCCTGGGCGACGGCTGTCGGTCGTGCCACTGTGGGCGACCCGGGCGAGGCCGGGCTCGCCGAGCTGGCCCGCGAGCTGCGCAACCAGGGCGACCTGTGGCAGGACGTACTGACCGGCGGCCTGCACCCGCGCGACCTGCTGGACGAGGAGAACTGGGCGGTGATCGCCCGCAACGTCGTCATCCGGGACCGGAAGCTGGTGGCGCAGGCCGCCCGTGGGATCTTCTGGCCGGTGCTGGCGCCCCTGCTGGTGGTGCTGCTGGCGGTCGTCGGGGTCAGCGCCGCCGCGGCGGCCGGTTCCCCCACCACCCGGGCGGCGGTGGCGCTCGTCGGTCTGGGCGCGGGGCTCACCGCGATCTGGCGGTCGATCTCCACGCCCACGCTGTCGGTGGCGGCCGAGGTGAACCGCCCGCTGCTGGACAGCGAGCTGGTGGTGCAGATGACCGCCCGCATCGACCGGCCGCTCGCCGCCGCGAGGCGCGCCGGCAAGGCCGGACGGCAGCGGCGGCCCGCCGACGACGGATCGAAATACGTTGCCCACGATTCCCGGATCGATCTACCGTGAGCGCGCAAGGTCAACCACCGTTCCGGGAGCCGTCGATGTCGCTACGACCCGCCACCACGATGACGTCGTGGCTGCTCGGCGACGGCTGCCGGGAACACGGTCCCTGGCCCGGAGGGCACGACTGACGCGCCTCGCGCGTCCCCGTCGTCGCCGCCCGGTCCCCGTGGACCGGGCGGCTTTTTCGTCGCCGTACCGCCGATCGTGAAGGGAGAACCCGGTGGACGCCGTCCTCGTCGTCAACGCCGACCTCGGCCCGCTGCACCGGGTCACCGTCAAGCACGCGATCCGGATGCTCTGCCGCCGGGTCGCCGAGATCCACGAGGCCGAGCCCGACCGGGTCATCGGAGTCTTCCCGCTGCCGCGTGTGGTCCGCCTCGTCCGGTACGTGGTGACCCGCTGGCGGTTCAGCGCCGGCCCGGCCTGGTCCCGGGCCGGGGTGCTGGCGCGCGACCGGCGGAAGTGCGCGTACTGCGACGGCGCGGCGAGCACGATCGACCACATCCTGCCCCGCTCGCGCGGTGGCCGGAACACCTGGGGGAACACCACCGCCGCCTGCTACGCGTGCAACCAGCGCAAGGGCGACCGGACCCCGGCCGAGGCGGGCATGCCGCTGCGGCGGGAGCCGGTGACGCCGAGCTGGGCCGCACTGGCGCGGTGACGGACGGCCGGCGGGCACAGGGGGCGGTGCCGGGGGTGAGCCCCGGCGCCGCGCCCGCCGGTCCCACCAAGTCGCCTAGCTGTCGAGACGCCGGGCCAGCCCGTCGAGCAGGAGGTCCAGCCCACCGCCGAACTCGTCCTCCGGTGCGACCGCGCCGGCCTCGCGCGCGGTCGCGGCGAGCAGGGGGAACTCGTCGCGGGGCAGCGCCGCGATGACTGCCGTGCCGGGGCCGGCGAGCGCGCCGAGGTGTTCCATCTGGATCGCGCCGACCACGTAGCCGAGCAGGGCGCGGAACGCGATCACCCGTCCGACGCCGGTGAAGCCGGCCCCTGTCAGCACCGCGAGCACCGCCTCGCCCCAGCGCAGGATCGTCGGCGAGCGGTGCCGGTACGCGGGGAGCAACGGCACCACTGCCGGATGGACGCCGACCGCGCGGCGGACCCGGTCGGCCAGGTCCCGGATGCCGTCCGGCCACGGCACGTCGCCCGGCGGACGGGTGTCCACCCGTTCGAGGACCCGCTCGACGACGAGCGCCTCCAGTTCGTCCCGGTCGGCGACGTAGCGGTAGAGGCCCATCGTGCTGGTGCCGAGCTGCGCGCCGACTGCGCGCATGGTGAGGCCGGCGAGGCCGTCCCGGTCGAGCACCGCGAGCGCCGCGTCGGCGAGCCGGGCCGGGGTCAGGGAACGGGGACGGGGCATGACCTTGACAGCGTACAAGATACGCCTACGGTTGTAGGAGTACGTCGTACGCCTACAACGGGAGCGCGCATGGACGTCGTCACCCCCCGCCACCTGACCAGCGTGACCGGCACCGGGATCGACCTGCCGGATCCGGACCGCCTGATCCACCTCCAGTTCCGGCGCTTCGCCGGCTGCCCGGTCTGCAACCTCCACCTGCGCTCGATCGTCCGCCGGCACGCCGAGATCGAGGCCGCGGGCGTACGCGAGGTGGTCCTCTTCCACTCCCCTGCCGACGAACTGCGCGAGCACATCGCCGACCTGCCGTTCGCCGTGGTGGCCGATCCGGACCGGCGGCTCTACCGGGAGTTCGGCGTGGAGTCGGCGCGGCGGTCGCTGCTCGACCCGCGCGCCTGGCTGCCGATCCTGCGAGCAGTGGTGACCGGCACCTGGCACGTGCTGCGCGGCCGGGAGCGGTTGCCGTCCACCTCCCCGCACGGCGGGCGGCTCGGGCTGCCGGCCGACTTCCTGATCGCACCCGACGGGCGGGTGCTCGCCGAGAAACACGGCGAACACGCCTCCGACCAGTGGTCGGTGGACGAGCTGTTGGCCCACGTCAGCGCGGACCGCGCGTCGCGGTGACGGCGGACCGTACCGGCCGGCCGTTCGCGGCTGACGCCTGCCGGCCGGTCAGACGGCGGGCGGCGTCCAGCCGAAGCGCGGCGGGCGGCGCTCGTTGATCGCGGCCACGCCCTCGCGGGCCTCGCCGCTGTCCCGCACCTGGGCGTGCCACCAGGCGAGCCGGTCGGCGTCGGCGCGCCCGTCGACGATCTCCTTCGCGGCGGTCACTGTGAGCCGGGACCGCTCGGCGACCGTGGCGGTCAGCGCCGCCACCCGCCCGGCCAGCTCACCGGCCGGCAGCACCTCGTCCACCAGGCCGATCCGCAGCGCCCGCTGGGCGTCGACCAGCTCGCTGGTGAACAGCAGGTGCTTGGCCGCCGACGGGCCGACCAGCGCGGCCAGCCGCCGCGTGGTCGGTGCCGGGTAGACCAGGCCGAGCCGGGCCGGGGGTACGCCGAACCGCGCGTCCGCCGCGGCCAGGCGCAGGTCGCAGGCGACGGCGAGCTGACAGCCGCCACCCACGCAGGCGCCCTCGATCGCGGCGACTGTGGGGCGGCCGAACGCGGCGAGCCGTTCCTCGGCGGCCACCGCGATGCTGCCGTCACCGGCTGCCAGCAGCTCGTCCAGGTCGCCCAGATCGGCGCCGGCGCAGAACGTGCCGCCCGCGCCGGTGAGGACCAGCACCCGTACCGCCGGGTCCGCCTCCAGGCCGTCTAGCAGCACCGGGAGCTGCCGCCACATGGCCGGGGTCATGGCGTTGCGCCGGGCCGGGTTGTGGATGACGACAGTGGCCACCGGGCCGTCCAGGGTGACTGTCAGTTCCGCGTCGGACATGGGTCCGACCGTAACGGCCGGGGCCCGCCGACCACCCGCGTGGGGTGGCCGCCGGGCCCCGGGAGCGGCGGTCAGGTCAGGAGACGTTGATCGCGGTGTCGTCGATCACGAACGAGGTCTGCAGCGAGACGTCCTCGGTGCCGGTGAACTTCAGCGTGACGGTCTGCCCGGCGTACGCCGCCAGGGAGAACGACTTCTGGCTGTAGCCGCTGGCCTTGTTCAGGTTCGAGTAGGTCGCCAGCGTGGCCAGCACCGAGCCGGACGAGTTGAGCACCTGCACGTTCAGCTTGTCGTACTGGACGCTGGTGGTGCTCTCGGCCGAGTCGATGTGCAGCCAGAACGAGAGGTTGTACGCGGAGCAGCCGCTCGGCAGGCTCACCGACTGCGACAGCGTGTCGGTGCGGGTGCTGCCGTAGCCGTTCAGCCACGCGTTCCACGTACCGGTGCGGGTCGGCTGGCCCTGCGAGCCGTACTGGCCGATCACGCCGGAGGTGGTGGCCCAGACCGTGTTGCCGGACTCGAAGCCGGGGTTGCCGAGCTTCTGGCCGGCGCCGGTGCAGCCGCCGCCCGTGCCGGTCACCGTCAGCGAATACGTGGCGGTCTTGGTGCCCGACGCCGCGCTGCCGGTGACGGTCACCGAGTAGGTGCCGGTCGGGGTGCCGGAGCTGGTGGAGATGGTGAGCGTGGACGAGCCGCCCGAGGTCACCGAGGCGGGGCTGAACGACGCGGTGGCGCCGGTCGGCAGGCCGGACGCGGAGAACGTCACGGTCTGCGCGGTGCCGCTGGTGGTGGACGTGCCGACGGTGGCGGAGGCCGATCCACCCGCGGTCACCGACCCGGAGGTCGGCGAGAGCGAGACGGAGAAGTCGTTACCGGTCGAGCTGCACGGAGCGTCGTTGCCGGCCACGTTCACCGCGGTCCACGCCGCCTGGACGGTCTTGTACTCGGTGGAGCAGTTGCCGTACAGGTCGGTAGCGGCCCGCAGGGTGTACGCGCGGGCGGTGTTGGCCGGGTTGCTGGTGTTGACGTACGAGGTGTTCGAGGTGAAGTACACGTCGAGCGCCCGGTACCAGATCTTCTCCGCCTTGGCGCGGCCGATGCCGGTCACCGCCGGGGCCGAGCCGCAGACCGGCGAGGTGCCGTACGCGGTGGCGCCGGTGCCCTCGGCGAGGTTGAAGAAGAAGTGGTTGCCGACGCCGGAGGAGTAGTGCACGTCCTTGTTCTTCGTGCTGGTGGACCAGCAGGAGTCGGACGAGCCGTCCAGCGACGGGTTGTACATGTAGCGCAGCGGCGTACCGTTGCCGTTGATGTTGATCTTCTCACCGACCTGGTAGTCGCCCGGGTCGCTCGGCGCGGCGGCGTAGAACTCCACCATGTTGCCGAAGATGTCGCTGGTGGACTCGTTGAGGCCACCGGACTCACCGGAGTAGACCAGCCCGGCCAGCGCCTCGGTGACGCCGTGGCTCATCTCGTGACCGGCCACGTCCAGCGAGACCAGCGGGCGGGAGTTGCCCGAGCCGTCGCCGTAGGTCATCTGGGAGCCGTCCCAGAACGCGTTGACGTAGTTGTTGCCGTAGTGCACCCGGCTCGGCACGCCCTGGCCGTTGCCGAAGATGCCGTTGCGGCCGTGCACGTTCTTGAAGTAGTCGAACGTCTTGGCGGCGCCGAAGTGCGCGTCCACGGCGGCCGACTGCCGGTTCGAGGTGGCGCCGTTGCCCCACGCGTTGTCCGCGTCGGTGAACGTGGTGCAGGTGGAGGTCCCGTTGTTCATGTCGCAGGTGCGGCCGTTGCCGCGCACCGGGTCGATCATCTGGTACGTGCTGCCGGAGAGCGTCGTGTCGATGGTGACCGAGCCGCTGTAGACGCCCTGGCCGGTGCCGGCCACCGTCTCGATCTCGTCGTACGAGCCGATCACCTTGCCGGTGGTGGCGTCGGTGATGACGTGCAGCTTCGACGGCGTCTGCTTGTCCGCCTTCCAGCCGGTCGCGACGGTCTCCCAGGCGAGGCGGCCCTTGCCGCTGCTGGCGTCGACGAACAGTTCCGGCGCGCCGACCGAGGTGAGCGACCCGGAGAACGTCTTGCGGGCGCTGGCCTTGGCCGCGTCCGCGCCGACCTTCGCGGTGGTGCTCAGGGTCAGCGGGGCGGACAGGCTGACCGACGCGCTGGTCAGGGTGCCGTTCGGGGCGGTGTGGATGACGAAGTCACCGCCGTACACCCGGAGACCCTGGTAGGTCCGGCTGTACCGGGTGTGCGCCGCCCCGGAGGGGTCGACCTTGGTGCGGACGGCCTGGTAGGCCTCACCGCCGGCGCCCTGGACGACGCCGGGGTTGGCGCGCAGCAGGCTCGCGGCCTTGGCTGCGGCAGAGGTCTCGGGGCTGGGGGCGGTTGGCGCTGCCGCTTGCGCCGAGGTGGTGACGCAGGCCAGCACGCTGCTGGTGAGCAGCGCTGCGCTGACGGCGGCGACGGATCTTTTCACGGGCCCTCCTGGAAGGCGAAGTTGTGACGGGGGTAGTCACTGATGTAGATATAGCGATACATCGAAGAACGTGAAAGAGGCTGGCGAGATCCCGCCTGAGACATTGACCGAACGGATGAGGAGGACCGGTGGGCCGGAACCGGGTGGTCCCGTCGCGCGTCCGATCGGGTATGAGAGCTGCCTCCGCCGCGGCGGCCGTCGCCGCCCTTCTCCTCCCGCTCGCCGGCTGCGCCCGCACCGACGCCCCACCCGTCCTCACGGACGGACCCTCGCCGCTGGCCACCGAGGTCGTGCTCGTGAAGTCGGGCGGCATCGCCGGGCTGTCCGACACCGTCCGGGTCGAGCCGGACGGCCACTGGACGAGGACCGACCGCGCCGGTGCCTCCCGCGAGGGACAGCTCGCCGCGGAGAAGCTCACCCGGCTGCGGCAGCTCGCGGCCGACCCCCGGCTCGCCGCCGAGGCCGCCGTCACCGTGCCGCCGACGATGTGCGCCGACGCGTTCACCTACCGGCTCACCATCGGACCGAACCAGGTCGGCTACGTGGACTGCCCGCCGGAGACCACGCCACCGGCCGTCACCGCGCAGGTGGTGGACCTGCTCAACGGCGCCACCGGCTGACCGGCCCGTCAAACCCGTTCCGGCTGTGACATCGGCCTATGGCCGGGGCGGGCCGGCCGCGCCAGCATGGAAGGCATGACTCGCGCACTCATCGCCCTGACCAGTCACTCCGAGCTGGGCCGCACCGGCCGCTCGACCGGCTACTACGTCGGCGAGGCCGCCGAGCCGTGGGAGGTGTTCCGGGCCGCCGGGTACGACGTCGACCTGGTCTCCGTGGCCGGCGGGGAGCCGCCCGTCGACGGGCGGGACGAGAACGACAGCACCCAGAACGACTTCCTCGCCACCGCCGGCGTCACCGACACCCCGAAGGCCGCCGACGTCGACCCGGACGGGTACGACGTGATCCTCTTCGCCGGTGGTCACGGCACCATGTGGGACTTCCCCGACGACCCCGACCTGGCCCGGATCGCCCGCTCGGTCTACGAGCGCGGCGGCGTGGTGGCCGCCGTCTGCCACGGCCCGTCGGCGCTGGTGAACCTCACCCTCACCGACGGCTCCCGGCTCGTCGCCGGCAAGCGGGTGGCCGGGTTCACCAACAGCGAGGAGGCGGCCGTCGGTCTCACCGACGAGGTGCCGTTCCTGCTCGCCGACAAGCTCGGCGAAGCGGGCGCGCAGCACGTGCCGGCGCCTGATTTCACCGAGCACGTGGTGGTCGACGGGCGCCTGGTGACCGGCCAGAACCCGCAGTCCGCCCGCGCCGTGGCCGACGCCGTGGTGAAGCTGATCGCCTGAGTCAGATCCGGTAGTCGTCCGGCAGGCCGGTGGCACGCAGCTCGGGCGGCAGGTGGGCGACGTCGTTGAACGCGATGAGCGCCGGCGGGCCGCCCGAGCTGTAGCGGATCACGGTCAGCCCGCAGTTCTGCTGGTTCAGCCCGATCCACCGGCGCGCCGGCGCGTCCACCGCGTGCAGTACCAGCCACGCGACCAGGAAGTTGTGGGTGACGACCAGCTCGCGCACGTCACCCTCCGCGGGAGCGGCGGCGAACCGCGCCACCGACTCCGCGGTCACGCGCGGTCCGTCGCGCCGCTCCCGCTCGGAGAAACCGGCCAGGAACGCCGCGTACGACTCCGGCAGGCCGGCCGGGTCGGTGTCGTGCGGCATGTGGTCGCCGGCGCGGTCGTCCTCGCGTACCGGAACACCCGGCAGCGACGCCGCGACCAGCGCGGCGGTCTCCGCGGCCCGCCGGGCCGGCCCATGGTGTACGGCGGCGAAGCGCGTGCCGCGCAGCCGCTCGCCCAGCAGCGTCGCCTGTCGGCGGCCGCGCTCGGACAGTCCGGTGTCCGCCTCCTCCTCCGGCCGGTCCTGCTCGCCGTGACGGACCAGGTAGAGCAGGCGGCTGGGCATCGGCACCTCCACGGTCGGGGACCGCGAGACTAGCCCGCCGAGCGCCGCCCGGGTGGCCCGCCGGTCACGGGTGCTGGTGCATCTGCCCGATCCGGATGCGGTTGCCGAACGGGTCACGGATGCCGAAGTCGATGCCGTACGGCCGGTCGGTCGGCTCGTCGGTCACCTCCACGCCCTTCGCGACCAGGTCCGCGTACGTCTTGTGCGCGTCGTCGGTGGTGAAGAACAGGAAACCGCCGGCGGCGCCCTTGGTGAGCAGTTCCCGGACCTGCTCGGCCGTCTTCGGGTCCAGAGCCGGCGGACCCGGCTTCTCCAGCAGGATCTCCCGGCCCGGGTCACCCGGCACGTTCACGGTGAGCCAGCGCATGAAACCGAGGTCCTGGTCGGTGCTGACCTCCAGGCCGAGCTTGCCGACGTAGAAGTCGAGCGCCTCGTCCTGGTCGAGCACGTAGATCTGGGAGCGGGAAGTCGAAGTCATCGTCATGCCGACGACGCTAGAGCAGCGCCCCGACCTGCTGCTTATCCGAAACTGCGCAGTCCCGCCGTCGAGCCACCTCGCCCGAGTTGCGTCGTTTGTCCGCGCGGGGACACCGCCCGGACATCCGCTGTTAACGTCCCCGTGACATAAGCCGGGGGTTACACGATGCAGCTGATGGTGGCCTGGGCCGCGACCGGGGCGTTGCCACAACCGCGCCTCGATGCCGCCGTGGCCCGGTTCGACAAGGCCGTGGCCGACCTCGTACCCGAAAGCTGGCACCGCCGGCGCTTCGGC
Organism: Micromonospora sp. CNZ286; assembly: GCF_014207755.1. NCBI lineage: Bacteria > Bacillati > Actinomycetota > Actinomycetes > Micromonosporales > Micromonosporaceae > Micromonospora > Micromonospora sp. CNZ286. The sequence continues at coordinate 7,151,823 of NZ_JACHIZ010000001.1, read as the reverse complement.
GGCACCGACTGGGGCGTGCTGGTGCTGCACCCGGCCGATCCGGGCGGATACCGGTGGCCGCCCGTCGCCACCGACGGCCCCGTCACCGCCGTCTCCGTGGGCATCCCGGTAGGGGCCGACGGCGACGACCCGGTGACGCTCGCCAACCGCCTGCTCACCGGCGAGGACGTGCACCGGGACGTCGTACCGCCGTTCGCGCTGCTCGCACTCGACCGCGACCGTCTCGCCCTGCAACAGGACTGGCTGGGCATGGCCCGGGTGTTCACCGGCGCGGCCGATGGGATCACCGCCTGGTGCACGCGGCCCGGTCTGCTCGCCGACTTCCTGCACGGCGAGGCCCGCCCCGACCCGGCCGGCTGGACGTCGTACCTGCTCACCGGCCATTTCGGCGGCGACCTCTCACCGCTCGCCGGCATCCGGCTGCTCCAGCCGGGCGAGCGGGTCACCGGCCGCCGCCGCGCCGACGGCGGCTGGCAGCTCACCACCGAGATCCGGTACGCCGCCGACGACGTGGTCCGCAGCGGCCTCGCCGACCGGGACCGGCCGACCGACGAGCGGCTGGACCGGGCCGCTGACGCGTTGACCCGATCCGTCGCCGGCCTGCACCGGCTGCACGACGGCGAGGTCACGCTCGGTCTCTCCGGCGGCAAGGACTCCCGGCTCATCGCCGCGACGCTCGTCGCCGCCGACCGTACGCCGGACCTGGTCACCAACGACGACACCCCCGCCGAGGGCGACGTGGCCCGCGAACTGGTTCGGCTCCTGCGGGACCGGCGCGGCCTGGAGCTGCCGCACCGCCTCACACCCGCAGCGCCGCCGGAAACCGTCCTCGGCACTGGCCTCCGGGACCGGGCGCGACGGCTCGCCGCGCTGCACGACCACCAGTTCCCGTCGACCTACCTGACGCGCCCGGCGGCGCGGACCCGGCTGCCGGACCAGGTACGCCCGCCGAGCCTCACCGGAGCGGCAGGCGAACTGGTGGTCGGCTTCTGGTATCCCCGCCCCGACGCCGACCCGGCGCCCACGCCCGAGCAGGCGGCCATGAGCAAGTTGCTGGCGGCCGTGCCGCGCGGGACCACGACGTCCGAGGCGCTGGCCGCCGAACGCGACCGCGTCACCGCGCTGACGGCCCACGCCAGAGAGCTGGGCCTACGCGACGAGCACCTGATCGACTACGTCTACCTGGTCGAGCGGATGCGCCGCTGGTGCACAGCCGCGTACACCACGGGCATGGTCACCCCGTTCCTGGCGCCCGGCTTCGTCGCGGCCAGCTTCGCGTTCACCGCGGCCGAGAAGCGGGCGCGACTTCCGCACACCGCGCTGATCGCCCGGCTCGTACCGGAGTGGGCGGACGTGCCGTTCGTCAGCTCCGCCACCGGACCGTCCCGCGCCACCCGGATCTGGGAGGGCGACGGCGTCGCCGCCGTGGCCGACCTGCTGGACACCGTCCACGGGCCGCTCACCGAGCTGATCCGGCGTCCGGCCGTGGAGCGGGAGCTGCGTACCGCCGCCCGGGGCGGCCGGCCCGATCCGCGGGTGCTGGCCCAGTTCACCGCGCTGGCGGTCGCCTCCGAACGGCTGGAACCCGACTTCACCGGGCCGTCGACCGGCGCCACCTACGAGCGGGTCACCGCGCCGCCGCGCCCGCGTACGTCACCGGAGAGCCGGCTGGCCGGACTGCGCTGGCTACGGCGGACCCGGCTCGGTGACCGGCTCTGGGTCATGGTGCGGCGGCAGGTGCGGGGCCGCTGACCGCGGCGGCTGGCTTCTTGCCCTCCGTGGCCGGCTTGGCGGCGGTGGCCGGCTTGCCTGCCGTGCTGCTCGGGCGCATCCAGGCCTTGGTGAAGCAGCTCGGGACGTCGGCCGGCGCGGCCTTTCGGCGCCGGTAGGCCGACGGCGACTCACCGACGATGCCGTGGAACGTCCGGCTGAACGTGCCCAGGCTGCCGAAGCCGACCAGGTGGCAGATCTCGGTGACCGGTTCGCCGGTGCACGCCAGCAGGTACATGGCGCGTTCCACCCGTCGGCGTTGCAGGTAGCGGTGCGGCGTCTCGCCGAAGGTGGCCCGGAAGGTGCGGATGAAGTGCGCCTCCGAGACGTGCGCGATCCGGGCCAGGGCGGGGATGTCGAGCGGCTGCGCGTACGCCCGGTCCATCGCGTCGCGGGCGCGCAGCATCGCCCGGTTGGACTCCTCGACCGCGCGACTCATCGCTGGTCAGCCTACTGCGCGTGCCGCGCCCCGCACCGTCTACGGCTGGTCCAGGAGACTCTTGGTCATGATGTGCTCGCGGCGCACACCGTCGGGCATCAGGCCGCCGACTTCGCCCGTGTCCCGGAAGCCGTTGCGCAGATACAGGTCCCACGCGTTGGGGTTGCCCTCCGCCACGGCGAGCCGCAGCGTCCGCGCGCCTGCCGGCCGGGCCCACTGCTCGACCTCCCGGACGAGGTGGTCGCCCACGCCCCGGCCGCGTCCGACGGGTGCCACGTACATCGAGATCAGCTCGACCACCCCGTCCTGCTCGGTCGGCATCCCGCTGGCCATCCCGACCGGTTGCCCGTCGAGCATCACCACGACGTTGTACGAGCCGGGGACGGCCAGCCGCCCGCGCCAGCGTTCCTCGCGGTCGCCGTCGCCCTGCCAATCAGCCAGTCGGGCGCCGAAGGCGTACCCGGCCTCGGCGAGCGCGGCGAGCCGCAGTTCCCGCCACACCTTCCAGTCGTCCTCGCCGAGGACGCGCGTTTCGAGCATGCGGAGAGGGTGGCGCAGGCGTGCCGAGCAGGCAACCGGTATCCGGCAACCGTGACGATCGGGTGTTGTCGAATCCCGCCCGAGTCGGGTCTAGCCTGAAGTCGGCAGACTCAGCCAGGTCGAAGAGGGCACGGACAGTGCCCAGCGGGGAGAAGACATCGTGGAACGCGTGACGGGCATCGGCGGCGTCTTCTTCCGCGCCCACGACCCGGACCGGATCAACCGCTGGTACGCCACCCATCTCGGGGTCGAGCTGGCACCGGAGTCCTACGACGTGTCCTCCTGGTGGCAGAAGCCCGGTCCTACCGTCCTGGCAGCCATGTCGGCGGACTCCGAGCACTTCGGCGGCCCCGAGCACTCCTGGTCGCTGAACTTCCGCGTCGTCGACCTGGACGCGATGGTCGACCAACTGCGCGATGCGGATATCGACGTCGAGGTGGACCCCGAGGAGTACCCGAACGGCAGGTTCGCGAGCCTCAGAGACCCAGAGGGCAACATGATCCAGCTCTGGGAGCCCGCGGGGGCCGACGCCCGTGGGCCCGCCTGACCCCTCGCGGGTGTACCGTCAGGTCGCTGCTGACGGAGCCGGGCGTCCCGCGGCGACATCGGCCCCGGAACGCCTTGTGGAACTGGAGCCCCCGGCCGGGATCGAACCGGCGACATCTCGCTTACAAGCTCTGTGCACCCCGTCCGCACACGTCCGGCAACGGCTGTCTACTCGGAGCTTCGTCCGCGCCAGCGCTCATCGAACTCCTCTCGTCCGATGCCGTTGCTGTCAGCGTTGCTGTCGACAGCCGCCGTACCGCCGGCCATCCTTGCCGAACCTCACGCCAGCGCCAGCGCCCATCAAAGCGCCGCCGTCCGTCGGACTTGCCGTCATCACCGTAGGGCGGTGTGGCACACCGCACATGAGCCGCCAGCACTCGTTCGATCACGACCAGTCGAACTGATGATCGAATCATCACAGATGAGTGTCATGCCTGGGGACTGGTGCCAGGGCACCTATAGGCTGCAGCGATGATGGGCGAGGGAGGAAGCATGGAGAGCGCGCCCATCCGGGCAGCGGAGTTCTTTGCCGGGATCGGTCTCGTCCGAACCGCGCTTGAGCGCGTGAAAGGCGCTCAAGTGCAGGTGGTGTGGGCAAACGACATCAAGCAGGCAAAGTACGACGCCTACGCCGCCAACTTCCCAGGCGCCGAAGATCACTTCATCGTCCGCGACATCCGCAAGGTTGAAGCTTCGGACCTGCCAGCGGGGATCGAGCTAGCGACGAGCAGCTTCCCGTGTATCGACCTATCGCTGGCTGGGAACAGGCGCGGCCTAGTCGGCGAGCAGTCGGGGATGTTCTGGGAGTTTTCCAAGATCATGAAGGGCATGTCGCCCCGACCATCAGTGATCCTCCTCGAGAACGTTCACGGCTTCGCCACCAGCCACGGAGGCGAGGACCTTGCAGCCGCATTGGCCAGCCTGTCGGAGCTGAACTACTCCTTGGACGTGCTTGCGATCGACGCCCGGCACTTCGTGCCGCAGTCTCGGCCCCGGATGTTCATTGTCGGCATCCAGAAGGACAAGCTGCCGAGCCAAGCCCGGCATGGCGTCCCACCAGTCACCGACGCACGTCCCGCTTGGGTGCAAGCCATCCATGAAAAGCACCGCCAGACGCTAGATATGCACTACATCAATCTCCCCGCCTTGCCGGAGGGCCCGCCGGACCTAGACGGCTTCGTGGAGACAGACGTCGCCGCGAACTTGTGGTGGAGCGAGGACCGCGTGGACGCCTTCGTCAGCTCTCTCAGCCTCGTTCAGAAGACTCGCTTCGACGCCCTTCTCGCAGCGGACACCATCAGCTATCGAACTGCCTACCGGCGCACTAGGCAGGGCGTCGCAATGTGGGAGCTCCGCAAGGACGGCATCGCAGGGTGTCTGCGGACCACCGGAGGCGGATCAAGCAAGCAAGCATTGGTCCGGCTAGGCAAAGGCAGCAAGGCGATCCGGTGGATGACACCACGCGAGTACGCCAACCTCATGGGTGCCCACGATTACAAGCTTCTCGCCGGCACACCGAACCAGCAACTGTTCGGTTTTGGCGACGCCGTCGTGGTTGACGTCATCGAGTGGATCGGCAACAACTATCTCCTGCCGGTCCTACGGCCAGCCAACGCGAATGAGTAACCCTTATTGGCACGATTGAGAACCCGATGAGGCTACCCCCCACACCGCCGCCGTCATCAGCCTCACGTGCCATGAGGTCAAACAGGAGCTCTGACACAAAGCCAGAACTGGCCCTCCGGCGACAACTCTTCCATCGAGGGCTGCGCTACCGAGTCGGCTATCGGATCTCGCTCCCGCAACGCACAGTCCGGCCAGACGTTGTCTTCACGCGCCATAAAGTGGCGATTTTTGTGGACGGTTGTTTCTGGCACGGATGCCCGCTGCACTGCCGGATGCCGTCCGACCCTAGCGGATACTGGCACCAAAAGATCGACCGCAACCGTCAGCGGGACATACTGGTTGATGATCTGCTGCGCGCTGCCGGGTGGACTGTCATCCGCGTCTGGGAGCACGAGCCAGCGAACGATGCCGCGGAGGCCATCCACGCTGCACTGGTTCGAGCAACGAGCACCTAGCGCGCGGCCGTCGCCCTGGGTCAGCAGTCCCGGTGGCGGATCTTGACGTATCGGCGAGGGCACCCGAGGCGCCGCGCCGGTCAGGTTGCCGACACTCGCCCGCCGGTCACAACTCGAACGCGGACTCCTGCAGGGAAGACCGGCTCCGCCGACTCTCCCTGTCGTCCGCGTCCCACACGGCGGGCAAGGCTAGCCCTTAGACTCCTGCCCCGGATCATGGACGGGCGAGAAGGTCGAGGTGTACCCAGTGGCTAGTCGTGGCGTGGCGTCATACAACGAGCCGGAACACGAGCCTCCGCCGAAGGCTTCGCTGCCGACTAAGTTCGTCCAAGGCTTCCGGCTGTTGCTGAAGGACGCAATGAGGTCCGTGGACAGTGCCAGCGGCAAGCGGCTGGGCAGTTGCATCGGCGTATACGGCTTCTACGACTACGATGCGGAGCCGATCTACATCGGGCAGACGTGGGAGAACTTCGGAACCCGCATCGGCAGACACATGACGGGCCAACGGAGCGACACCTTGGCGTATCGGATCCTCGACCCCTTCGAGGTCGCGGAACTGGAGTTCTGGCCAACCGAGCACCTACGCACCGACCCCGACAAGCGGGCGAAGCTCGACGCGATCGAGTACTCGGCGTATCGCCAGGCAATCGACGAGTCGAAGTACCGTGCGATCTTGAACGAGAAGATCCCACCAGTCTCCGAACTCGTGAATCTGCCACGTTCGTATCGCTTCACCCTGGTTCCGGACGACTTGCGAGAGGATCGCGAGCACCCAGACGTTCGTATCGCCCGCCGCGCCGAGACCTTGGCCAGGGTGTCCGCCGTCGCCCACGAGCGTGGCGAGGTCTCGGCCGGCCTACGACGCGTCATCGTGATTCAAGCGGTCCGTCTCGCTGACCTGGCGGCTGCCCGGCTAGCGTATGCAGAGGGCCGAGCCAGGCCATCTCCTGACGCGATCGACGTACACAAGCTAGTCGGCAACGTCCTTCAGGAGTCGGATGCTGACGATGCGTCCGACGACTAGTGGCGTGACCACGAATGTTCATGATGTTGGTTGACACGAGACCTACCGGGGCGGCGACCAGGCCGAGACAAGCCATATAGGTCCGCCCAAGCCCGGCAAAGCGCCCGGGACTAGCAGTGTTCGAACCCTCACCACGGGTCTTCCTGGAGCCCCGCCCGGCGACTAACCTTGAGATATTCGCATCGCTTCCGAGGGGAGTGCTCCGTGGCTGCAGAGCCCACCTACTACATGAGTATCAGCCTCAACGTACTCAACCACCTCGGTCTGAATCTTTACAGCAACGTTCCAGCCGTCTTGTCTGAGGTTGTAGCAAACGCATATGACGCGGACGCTACCGAAGTTCGGATCACTATTGATAGAAACCGCGGTCGCGTAGTCATTCAGGACGACGGCGAAGGAATGGTCCACACCGACATCAACGAGCGGTACCTCCATGTCGGTTACCAACGACGGAAGGACAACCGTCAGACCACGGCAAAATTCGGCCGAGCCGTCATGGGCAGGAAGGGAATCGGCAAGCTTTCTCTCTTCTCTATCGCGGAGACAGTCGAGGTCTACACAAGCAAGGACGGGCAGCGAAACGCGCTTCGTATGACCATTGATGGCATACGCGAGGCGATCGGCGACGACCCGAATAACTCGAAGCCTTACTGCCCAGAGGTGCTCGACCCCGCCATGGTGGACTTCGAGCGAGGCACTCGCATTGTGCTGACCGACCTAAAGAAGGGCCTGACCAACGTTGCGGCAGGTTTGCGAAAGCGGCTAGCGCGACGGTTCTCGGTTCTTGGCGCAGAGCATTCTTTCCGGCTCTTCATGGACGGCGAGGAAGTCACCGTCCAGGACCGGGACTACTTCCACAAACTCCAGTACGTATGGGTCTATGGTGACGACGACGATGGCAGGAAGATCCTCGCGCGCTGCAGCAACGCAACCGAGAAGAGAATTGGGGAAGCGCCGGCGGTTGCCGGGGGTCGAGTAACTGGCTGGATTGGTACGGTTGCTAACGCCGGGTCTCTTAAAGAGCCCGACGGGGAGAACATTAATAGCATTCACCTGATGGTGCGTGGGAAGTTGGGACATGAAGACCTTCTAGAAGAGTTCAACGAAGGCAAGATCTTTCGCGCGTATCTGATCGGTGAAATTCATGCGGACTTCCTTGACACTGACGAGGAGTCGGACATTGCTACGAGCAGTAGGCAGCGAATTATCGAGGATGACCCTCGATACCAAGCCCTACTGCAATGGCTTCGCAAAGAGATTTCAGCTATCGGTATTGCATGGAACGATCTCCGCAACGCCGCAGGAACCAAGGCGGCTCTTGAAAACCCGCATATTAGGGACTGGTTCGACTCTTTGAGGGGTAAGAGCCGTCAGCGAGCCCGGCGGCTGTTCGGTAAAATCAACCAGCTAACTGTAGACGACGAGCGCCAGCGCCAAGAGCTGTTCGCGCACTCTGTGCTCGCTTTTGAGACCCTCCGATATCGGGACAATCTTGATGCACTAGATGACATGGAGGCCAGCGATTACGCTGCAGTCGCCTCCGTCTTCACTGGTATCGAGGACCTAGAGTCCGCGCTCTACCATCAGATTGTCGTGCAGCGTCTCCGGGTCATTGACAAGCTGCGCGCGCACATGGACGAGAACGCCCTGGAACGCGTACTTCAGGAACATCTCTTCGAAAATCTATGGCTCTTGGACCCGTCCTGGGAGCGGGCCACCGATCGAGCGATGGAGGAGAGGATCGGAAGGCGATTCGCTGAAATCAGAGATCAGTTGACCGACGAAGAAGCGAATTCCCGCATCGATATCCGATACAAGAAGGTCACAGGCACGCACGTAATCGTGGAGCTTAAGCGAAACTCCGTCATTACCACCACGGCTACGCTGCTTGAGCAAGTCGATAAGTATCGGAACGCGCTACTCCGCCACCTCCGAGACGTTGGGCGGGACGAACCGGTCGAGGTGGTCTGCATTGTCGGACGGGACCTGCGCGACTGGGCGCAGCCATACGGCCGGGAGGAGTCACGACAGGTCTTGGCCGCTAAGAACATCCGAGTGCTTAAGTATGAAGAGCTACTGCAGGACGCATACGACGGTTACCGTGAATACATCAATCGATCAGAGGACATTGGGCGAGTGCGGAAGCTGCTCGACTCTATCGCCGATGATTCGACCGGGCAGTCGACACCCGAGGTCACGTGAGTCAAGGTTGACTTAAATAGACTGAAGAGTCGTTACGCAGATGGAGTTCGGCGGATGGTGGATGCCCTCGGCTTTTGTTATCGCGCTTGCCCGTCCGTGTTCCTGGGCAGAGGATCCTGCGGCTCGCTTGACATAGTCTGGGATACCAACGTCCTCATCGACTACCAAACTTTCGGTTTGACCCTGTGGGAAGGTGAGCCCCTCCAACTGTCCGACCCCGGGTACCAGAATGAGGTCGAAGCGCTGGGCCAGCTGATACAGATTTGGTCAACGCGGGACGTGAGTTTCCATGTGATGCCTCGGACGGTCAATGACGCGAAGCGCAAGCTGACGGCGAGGCGGCGCCAAGCGAGAGAGCACATGATTGATCGGCTCGTTAGCGCTCTTAGTCTCGAAAGCCGGAAATTCAACAGCCACCCTTCAGAATGGTATTTGCCGGTTGAAGCCGCATACCGCGCTGAGGTCGATGGTCAACTGGACCTATTTTCCGGGGAGGCCGTTGAGGGCAAGAAAGATGTTCTTTCACGGCTACCGAATGGTGCCGACCGCGACTTGATCGGGCAAGCGCTAGGCAGCGATATGCACGTCTTCCTGACAAGGGACACTGGCATCCTGAAGGCGGGGCCGGCACTGGCCTTGCTAGGACTAGTCGCCACAAGCCCGGCTGGTTTGATGGCCGCTCTTGCCAGCTATGGGGTGACGCCCTTCGCTGGCGGTCTTTTAGATCACCAGAATTGCCCCTTTCGGGACGCCGCACTGATCAGCGACCTTCAACGCATGTCGTACCTGATTGAGGCGTTGGACTTCCCTGACGCTGACGGCGGCTGAGAACCGACCGCTACTTGATGCTGCACTCCTTAGAGCGGACCGGATGCGAGTCGACAAGGCCGTGGTGGGATGCGGCGAGTGCATACCCGGGCAGATTCCTGGCCCGCTGGCTACGCTGGCCCGCGGGGTCGCAGAGGCTTCCGGGGGTCAAGAGCGGCCCCGCCAGGGCCAGCCCGCAGCGACGCAGAAGCGCCCTTGACCCGAGGGGCGGCCTCGCACGCTCCGTACCCTCCACCTGCTGTTTCTTCGGGTGTTGCTGGTCGCCCTAGGTCACTGTTGGTCGGCCTTTGACGGTCCGGAACAGCCAAGAGCCGCTAGTTGGGCCACTCCTGGGTTGTAAGCCACGTTTCAAGCAACTTGGTGTCGATAAGTGGTGCTGGCCGGCACGAGTTAAGTCGGGGCCTGCTAGGTGTGAAGAGTTCGACAGGAACCTCTGTCATGTTCCAAATCCCCCCAATCGACTCACTCTCCTCTGTCTCGACCGCCAGTACCGCTGGATTGCGCGCGCAGCTGGCACGGTTGCGAGCGCCGGGTGTGAAGCCAGAGCAGGAGTAGAGCATTCCTCGATCCGCCCCGATATCCAAGAGCTTCCCAATGAACTGATCTACCCGTTCCACATTTACCGCCCGCCCGAGCCGCTTACATTCGACGGCAACGGTCATGTCCATTCCTGCAATCCGCCCTATAGCCCACACGTCAATTTGACGTTTTATCCGGCTCAGCCGCCCGGGGACCTTCACGTTGTGCCGTATCCTTGCGTTCGGGTCAATGGCGGCCAACGATCGGCTGACCATCAACTCATACCGCCGCCACGCGGGATCGCTGGTCCGGCTGTGGGAAGACGTAGGCATTGGGAAATCATAGCCAAAATTGGCGAGATGCAAATGAGCCCTGTGGATGGGAGTCGACGCCGTTCAGGCCGGGTTGACGCTGCTCAGCATCCTCGGCCATCCCGTATGCCGTCGACCCGCCCTCCTGGGGAGCGGGCCGCCGCCCGGCCCGCCACGTCACGCGGACCTTGACGGCTCGTGCGGACGCTGGCGGGTCGGGCGGTGGTCTGCTCGGCTTGCCCGGGTCGATGGCAGGCGGGATGCCTTACCGCAACCACCCACGGACCGTGACCCGCCGGCGGAGCCCCGGCTGTCCCGGAGCCCGAGCGCCCCCGCCGGAGGCGCAGTAACCGCAGCCCCGTGACCGCCGCCAGCTCGCCGACGCGGCCGGCGTGCGCTCCCTCACGCCGCGCGGGCTCGTGGCCGCGCGGCCCGGCCGGCTGCCGACCCAACACCTCACCGGTCAACTGTCTGTCGTTCCGCGGCGGCCCACCGGGCTTCCCCGCTCTCCGCGCCAGCCGCCGGGCGTCAGGCGTGTCGGCCGCAGAGCGACAGCGGCAGCGGCCGGCGCGCGCCCAGGCACCGGCGCGTGCGGCCCGTCAAGGGCCGCCTTGAAGACTTACAGAAAGTTTGACTGCAAATCGTCGGCAGCCCAGCCGATCCGAGCGCCAGGGACACCCAGGCCCCGTCGTCCGCCGCCTGTGGCCCCTTGACCCTTGGCGGCATACTGGCCTCCGTGTTCATTGCTCTGGCACCCCTCCCAACGCCCACAGGTATGGCATCGCCTTCTGCTGTCTCTCCCGTGGTGGTCCCGGTTCCATCCAGCAACCCGACCCCCAGTCCGTCGGCCACTGGATTGGTCAACGTGATTGATCATTCGTCGGGTCTACTGGACAAGATTACTCTTGGCTCGTGGCCTGACTGGGTGGCTGCCATCGGAACATCCATGGCGTTCATGGTGGCTGCTATCTCCTATTGGCGCAGTACTCAAATACGCCGCGAGGAGCAGGCGCGGCTTGTTTACTCTAAACACATTGCCCAAAATTTTCACGAGCCTGGCACTGAGTTCGAGATGCTAGCGAGCGGCGCTAGAATCGGCAAAGCCGTCGGTGGCATAGAATTGATGCAGTCCACCTCGCCCAATGAGACAGCTCGTTACCGAGCGCTCGTACCCGTAATTCAACTCACTGCCGCGATCCACAACGGAAGCAAGGAGCTGATCGGCCCGGCCAAAATACAGGTCGTGAATACTGGCCGGAAGAAGCTTTACAGCTCCTTTTCCCTGGTGGTCGACGCAGTCGACCCGGAGAGCGATCACACGGTCGAGTTCGTATGGCCTAACGTTGACCATCCTGGTCAGCCCGGCCTTGGCACTACATTGATCTTCCGAGACGCCAGTGGCCGCTGGTGGCGGCGACACGTTGCACAGCCCATTGAAGCTGTACACGACGATCCTGAAAATGACGCGTACGCGCCGACCGAGCGGGCGAATGCTGCGGCAAGGGCGCGTGCGATGGGGGTGGAGCCCTCCCCAGAACCCAAGGTGTCACTGCGCGTGCGCTGGCATCGCTTTTGGCGCAAGCGGCGAGGCAGGTCGCCGATCCCGTAGGTGATTCCGCCCTGCGAGTCGCCCTTGCGGGCGGCCAACAGGCTGGACCGTTACCGAGTGTGAAAACATGTTGCGCCGATCAAGCAGCCCGAGCGAGGCCACGCCACGACGACGATCTTATACGAGATTTCGGGCGGAAAGGTGTTAGCGAGACGCTGGCTCTCCCCAATCGCCAAGTCGCGCAGCCGCCGCTCCGCCTTGCTGGTTTGGCCGACGTAGAGAAGCCCTCAGTTCAGCCAGACCCATAGACGACAGGACCGGCGATTGACGGTTCGGCACCGCCCGGACCGACCAGCGCTGCACCAAGGAGATGAGCGAAGCTGTACCGCCCGCGCCGCCAGGACTGAGCCGCGGCTTGATCCGCCGTGAGGCGATGGATTGCCCCGCGCCAAGCGTTGAAAGCATCTTGGTTGTAGTGATCTACACCTTCAGTGACGAACCCTCATGACTGTTAGTCACTCGTTACTCAACTCGACAAAGTAGCTTGGATCCACATCGCGCAGAATAATGTCGCCTGGTACACCGATCGCAGGCAGTTGCCGTCCGCGCAGCAGCAACCCGCATACCCTGCATTCAAACTGCGACGGAATAAAGTGGACTATCGGCAATACACCGCTAATGTTGCCCTTGTCGTCAACGTCCGCATCCCATTCAAGATCCGAGTCCCCGTGAAGCATGGCGGGGGAATTACAGGCTGGGCAGTCGTACCGTTCTATTTCGTACTTGCGCTCAAGTAGCCATCCATGTAAGGCCTCTCCCAATGCCCATCCATTAGTGGCGTCTGGATAGCGCCTCCTGAATTCAGCCGCCGCGCTTGCAATGGCAGCCTTCGCTTCAACTTCAGCCTCATCCCGAGACTGGTCGAGCCGAACGTTCACAAAGTGAATGAAGTCTCCGTAGAACGGCTCCCGAGGTTGGTCCAGATCTCTAATTAATAGGTCTGTGGCCCCAACGAAAGCTGCAAGATCTTTGGACGCTTCCGCTTCGTTTACAAGCGCGGCGTGCGCCGCCCCGTTTCTATAGCTGATCAACATCTTCAGCCGGTCAGCGTAGGTGTGGAGCGAAGTGACCAGTGTCTGACACCGCTGCAAGCTATCAACGATTCCAATGGTTTTGATTATTGGGGCCGGCAATTGATCATCTGGGAGTTGAGCGAGGAGGAGCATCGAGGAGAAGCTTTTGGGGTTAGCGATCAAGGTCGGGGCGATAGCCGCGAGGCGAGACTTAAGCAGATATTCCAGAGAAACACCAGAGTGCAGATAGAAGTCAACGTAGTCACGCTGCACGTACGCGTGGATAGCTCGCTTGAAGCAACTGCCGGCGCTTCCCCAAAGATGGATAGCGAAGCGGCTCCTGACGCCCTTGCGACTCAAATCATCTCCCCACCGACGTGACCAGGTTCAGTAACGGCGAGAGCGTACTTCCCATCCCTGATTCCGGCCATCCCTCCTGCTGCAGCTAGCCGCCACCCTGGGAAGTGAGCCGCCGTCCGGCTCGGCACGTCAAGCGGACCTAGACTGCTCGTACGGACGGACGGCCGCCCTCGCAGTACCGCAGCTTCCCGCCGCGTGGGCCCCGGTACTCGGGCAAGCAGCGAACCGGCGAATGACGCGCTCCGGCTGCCCGAGGACGGCCGGAGGCCGCCCGCAGGGCGGACGTGGCGCGTTCATGTGCCGCGCTTGCGCGGCGCCTTGATCCTGATGAGATTGTTTCGGCAGTGTCGTCCGTCAACCTCCTGTCGTGTCACGGGACATGCCTGATACTCGCGTCCACCACATGCTTGACACCAGTGGCTGGCGGCGTGTGAAGTCGGCCCGGCTTGTTCAGTGTGACCCGGAGGTGATGCGTGGATCCCAGCCGGCTGAGGACCTGGCGCGAGGATCTGCGGAAGGGAGTCGCCTCCGCAGTGCTTGACTTCGAAGACCGCTACGGGTATCCGCCGGACGAGAACGTCGTCAGCGAGCCGGACACGATCGCTGCTGCGCGGCTCGCTGCTGTCCGTCCCGCAATCCCGGCCGACCTCGTAGACGTGTACGCGGCAGTCGGTGCCGTCGACCTACCGGACATCGGTAACGGGTTCTTCCTGCACACGGCCTCCGACGTGGCCCACATCCACGAGTCACGCAACCTCTGGCACGTACGTGGCCGCCACGACGCCGACGTTGTCGTCTTCGCCAGCGATGGTGGCGGCACCCAGTACGCGCTAGCCACGCCTGCCGGTTCACCCGTCTACCGACTCCCACCGGACCTCGTCCTCGACGGCGTCTACACCTCCGAAGACCCGCGCTTCGACATGGCTGCCCCAGACCTGTCTACCTTCCTCGACCGCTTGCTCCAGGCCGTGAAGACGTTCGCTGCATCGAGCACACCGCCGAGCTTGTGATCGAGCGCCTAGCCCAAACGTCAAGCATGTGTTGGGACGCGAGTGTCAGGCATGTGGTGGGACTAGACACGCCGTCGACCTCCTGCCCACCCGGCACTCGGTCAACGGCCTTCCGTTCATCACGGACAAAGGTCCGCGCGGACGTGCACCCCGCACCATGGCGGCAGGTTGACGGACCACACCCGCCACCCGCCCCGGTCTTTGCGAAGCTCCCACCGCCAAGGATGCGCAGTGCCAGCGAGAATCTGTGCGTCGTCCCACCACACCGCGCGCACCTGCTCGGTCACCGTCGCCCGCTCGGCGCTCTGGTGCTCGATAGCACTCGGCCCCACGCTCTCCAACTTCGAAGGCTCCCGGCCGGTCCCTGTCATTTCGGCCCGGTAGTCCCGCCACTGCTGCCGCAGCTCGTCATGACGCGCGCCAGCGAGCACCCGCGACAGTCCCAACTCCTCACCAGCGCTGAGCTTCAACAGCCACACCCGGGCTGCGGCCTCCGGTGTCGCCTCGCCTCGCTCTGCTTCCAACTGCTTACGCATGGCCCACGAGGCAGGCACCGCCACAAGGCCAGCGCAACTCATCACCACCAACGCCAACAGCACCCAGGGCCACCGCACAGGATGTCTAGCCTGCCGGACTCGGCCCGACCGCCACCTAGGCAGAACCTCCCCCATGATCACTTGCGTGACGATACGAGAACCTCTCGGAAGAGTCTCGCCGAGGTGCTCGACGGACGTCGTGCCCGTGGCCGACCCCGCGCTAAGTGCTGTCGCGAAAGCGTCGACGAAGGTCCGCGCATCCGCAGCGGAGGGTGGAGCCCGTTGTGCGCGGTCTTGAGTAGGCCTGCGCGTCAGACAGCACTGCCGTGCTCGGCATATGCGGAGACGCTACCGCCGCGGGCTGCGATTGCGGTGCGGATCCGACGGCCAAGCCGGGAGGGACCGTAGTGTTCTACCGACTCTGCGTCTACGTACTGCCATTGGGTGAGTTCACCGTCCGCGAAGCGGATCGCGCGCTCCTGCTCGGCGCCCAGAGACCCGCCGTCGAAGATGAAGAGCAGTTTGTCGCCCTCGTGCTCGGCTGGCGCCCAGTCCACGACCAGCATCGGTCCGAGTGCGGGCGTGAGCCCGAGTTCCTCGCGGACCTCCCGGACGCAGGCTGCCCGAGGTGACTCGCCGGGCTCGACGTAGCCGCCTGGGATGTCCCAATGCTTCTTGTAGCTGGGGCGCACGAGCATCACCCTGCCTTCATCGTCGAAGAACAGGGCGCCGGCGGCGACGCGTGGGGTCGCCACGGGTGGCATCTCGTTGGCCGTCACCAGGGCAGCCTAAATGCCTCGGTTCAGTCGAGCACCTTCAGCCGGCGAGCCAGGCCGACCAGCTCGGCTGGCGGCTTGCCGCGCTGCCGACGGACCCAGGCCAGGGCGAGCTGCCTGCTGAGGAAGTGGTGCCGCACCTGCTCGGGCGCCATCTGCTCGGCTTCGAGCAGCACAGCTTGGGCGTCGTCGACGCGGTTCCACGAACTGTAGGCGCGGGCGACTTCGAGGGCGTGCCGCACCCGCCGTTCCATCGGGAGTCCGGTGGTGTCGACGCGCGGGCCGAGGTCGACGGCAACCTGAACATCGCCCAACTCGGCTGCGGTGGCGACGCGGTGAATGGCGACGTTGGTCGGGCCGAACGCCGTCCAGAGGTGGTTGGCATCGGTCCCGAGCTGGCCGGCGGCGTGCTCTGCTGCGGCGAGGAAGGTACGGGTGGTGCCGGCGTCGTTGGCGCGGGCGGCGGCCATGGAGCCGGACAGGAACAGAGTTCCGTAGACGGAGAGCAGGGCCGGCGAGGCATGCGCCAGGTGGGGCTCCAGGTAGCCGGCGGCGTCTTCGGTGAGGCGTACGGCTTCGGTGTAGCGACCGGTGGCGTGCAGGGCGTGACCGACGGACCGGAACAACGAGCCGGTGATGAGCGGATCACCGGTGGGCCGAACGGCTGCCAAGCCGCGGTCGGCGGCGATCCAGGCAAGGTCGGCCTCTCCGAGCTTGGTGAGCTGGGTCGCGGTCAGCTGGTAAGCCAGGCCGAGGAGCCGGCGGGCTTGGTCCTGGTCGTCACCGTCGTGGTGGTCGGCGGCGGCCTGGGCGCGGCGGAGCAGATCGGGTAGTTGGCCGGTGACGTATCCGAATCGGGAGTCCTGGTAGGCGTCCCAAAGTGCGCCGACGTCCTTCCGGAGCACGGCAACGGTCGGGGGCTCGCCGTGGGGAGTGCCGGCGAACGGGGCAATGGCGCGGTAGTTCATCAGCGCCGCCCGGAGAGCGGGGACGGTTTCGGTGCCGGTGTCGGCGGTCCAGTCGAGCAGCACGGGTTCGCCGAGTAGGTCACCGAGGGATACGTCCAGGACCTCGGCGAGGGACTTGATGACGGAGAGCCGGTCCAGCTCGATGCGGTTGTTCTCGACCTTCCCGAGCCAATCAGCGGTGCGGCCGATGAGCCCGGCAAGGACTTCCTGCGACAGGCCGCGGCGGCGGCGGTACCAGGCAACGCGCTCGCCGATGGTCAGAGTTTTGGTTGTCCCCTGCACCGTTTCACCTTCTCCCCTCGGCCGGCTGCGACCCCGGAAGGATTTTCCGGGTCACTGGGCGGTTTGTGCCACAACCTGTCTCCATGACGGGGCTGAACGTATCGACCAACTGCCAATCCTGCTCGGGTGCCGGCTGGAAGTACACGCTTGCGCGGTCCGCTGTGCGGGTCTTGGGGCAGGGGTCGGAGCGGAACCGTTCCCTGGCCCGGCGGTCCTGCATGGACTGCGTGGGCTCCGGTCGCGCGGCGACCTGCTGAGGCTGGCCCGGGGTGGGTGCTGGCATGGGACCGCGACCCGAACGTCGATCCCGAGAGAGCCCGCCCACCCCGGCGCCCCGCCGACGACAGCCGGTTCCGCCAGGCGCACCCAAGCCGGGCGCACTGGTCCTCCTCGACGGTCGCGCGTCGGTGCAATTCGGCGGCGATCGGGCTCTCTGGCTACGGGTGACCGCCGTCGGCGATTGGCCGGCCTTTGACGGCTGGGTGTGGCTGACCGAGTACGTCATCAACCCAAGAGACGGGCAAGCGTTGGCCCGGCGCGAAGTCCTTGCGCAGATCGCGGGACTTCAGATCGGCCCCTCATCCAGCGTTCCGTCGCCAACCCCGGCGCGGACGGCAAGGAGGCGTGGTGTTTGACCTTCGGGTACGGCTCGGCACAGTGCTCCGTGTGGAGGCGGCCGACCGCTACCGCCCTGCCGACGGACCGATAATGCTTCGCGTGACCGGCGTCCGCCTGGTGCTCAACCGCCCAGAGCGCGAGGAGTGGATCTGGGTCGAGGGAACCAAGGTGGCACCGCGCACCCAGCGAGGCGAACGCACTCAGATCCTCGTGCCCATTCGGCTGTTCGCTCCCCACGGTCCGACCCGTTGATCCCTCCTCTCCACTTCGCGCCGTTGAAGCCGCACGGCCGACGCAACTTGTCCTGACATGCAAACAACTCATAAGCTGCTGTAACTCAGGCAGCGTTCCTAGGTGGGGTGGCCCGCGATGGCGTACGAGATTCCGACGCCGAAATACCTGCGCGTGTTGAACACGCTGCGGAAGCGCATCGAAGACGGCGACTACGCGCCGGGCGCGGCCCTACCATCGGAGAGCCAGCTTTGCACGGAGTTCGGGGTGTCCCGGCCGACGGTGCTGAAGGCGCTCGGCATCCTCAAGCAGGATGGCTGGATCGAGTCCCAGCAGGGCAAGGGCAGCTTCGTTCGTGGTCGGCCCGCCTCCGGTCGCATCTCTCCCGAGTACGCGCGGGACGCGGTCGAACTGGACGAGACCGGGGAGACGGAGATCCTGCACGTCGGCCCCGTGCTCGCCTCGCCGCGGATCGCGGCCGAGCTGAAGATCCCCGCAGGCACGCCGGTCTACGAGCGGCGCCGCCGGAGGGTCTCGGAGGTCGGCCCGGTCGACCTGATCGCCACGTTCGTGCCGGTGGACATCGCCGCCGGCACCGACATCATCAAGCCGGCTCCGATCCCGGGCGGTCTGCTCGACCTCATCGCCCGCCACAAGGGCCTACGCGCCGACTACGCCACTGAACGGATGACCGCCCGCCGGGTCAGCCCGGCCGAGGCGGATGCGCTGGACGTTCCGGCTGACGAAGCAGTGATGAGCGTAGTCATCACCGTCCACCAGGCATCCGGCGACCCGATCATGACGTCGATGCTGGTGATGCCGGGCAGCCGACACGAGTTCGAGGACACGTACGCCCTATCCTGATCCACGGTTCAGCGCGGCTGATCGGGGCGGTATGGCGCACGGGGGATCCGCGTGATCTGGCCATCTCCCCGGTCTATGTACAGCTCGCCGGCCTCCCAGTCGGCCCAGTACGACTGTCCGGGTGCGATGAACACCGGCCGGTCCAGGCAGAACCACCTGTCAACGGTGTCTACCAGCGTCAGACGCTCGACCGTCACCCGCTCCTGCATCGCGTTCTCCCTCGGGTTCACGGCCAGCCAGTCTCCACATTGTGCACTCGACTCATGTTCTTCTTGCTTGTACTTACAAGCTGACGTAACTTGTTAGCCCAACCGGTTGTCAGTAGGACGACTGGTAAAGCTAGGAGGCTGTCCGAGTGGTTCCAATGACGCTGAAGGTGCCGGTCCCGTCCGAGTACGTCTTCCCCGCTGGGGCGCTATGCCTCGGCGTTTCCCCGCAGATTGACTTCGAGCGCCGCGCGGAGGCGGATAACCAGGCGCGGGACAAGGACACCGGCGAGCGGGTCTGGGTGGTGCGCGTGATGGACCTGGACCCCGAGGCCGGGAAGTTCGGCCGGTCGACCGAGGTGAAGGTCAAAGTGGTGGCTCCGCAGCAGCCGGTGCCGCCGCCGTCGACCGTGCCGGGCTATCCGCCGGCGGTGGAGTTCGAGGGCCTGACCCTCACGCCGTATGTCGACTCGCAGCGGTGCAAGCCGGGTCGTTCCTCGGGTGACTGCCGTTCCCGGATGGCGTACTCGCTGCGGGCCACCTCGATCCGCCCGGCGTCGACGGTGCCGGGTGCGGTGGCTGCCTGACTCGGTTGTTGTGCGCGCGGGGCGGGTCGTTTCCCCGCCAAGAGTCCCGACCCGTCCCGCGCTCTCCCACCCCTCGTCTGGTGAAGGAGGGCGTAATGCCCACCGTAGTTCCTGCTGCCCTCGGCCCTTCGCGGCGCCGCTCGTCGGGGTGGTGGTCCTGATGTCGCGTACTCGTCTGGTCGGTGTGCGGCACGCGTACCGGGAGGTGGAGGCCGCCGTCCGGTCGGTGCTGCATCTGCCGCCGGCTTCGGCGCGCGTGTGGGCGATTCGCTGCCCCCGCTGCTGCCGGTGGGTGAAGCCGCGCCGGTTTGACCTGCGCCGCATGTCGTGCCGGTCGTGCGTCTCGACGTTGGGGCGTTCGGCTCGGGGTGGTGACCTGTGCCTCTGATCAACGTTATTCCCGGGGACAAGATCCCCATGGCGCCGATGAACGTGCGCCTTCCCGCGTGGCGGGTTCCGGGTTGGCTGCTGGTGCTGTGGTGGCTGGCCCGGGGGCTGTTCCGCCTCACCGTCCTGGCGGTCCGGTACTGGTGGCTCACCGCCCCCGCCGCACTGGCCCTATGGGTGCGGGCGGAGTTCGGCGGCCTGGTCCTGGCCGGCGTCGTCCTGGCCCTCGTCGCCGGCTGCGTGGGGTGGTGGCGGTGGCATCCGTCGTCGTGGCTGCGGTTCGGTTGGTACCCGATGGTCAGCAGGGTCCGGGCGCTGTTCGTCTACCGGCGTCGGTGGGCGTCGGTGATGGCCACGTGCGGGCTGGCGACCGCGTTCGCCGGTGACCGGTACGTGCCGCAGCTCCTGCGGGTGCGTTGCGACCGGTTCGGTGACGAGCTGACTGTCCGGCTGTTGCCGGGGCAGATCCCGGACGACTGGGGGCAGGCCGCGGAACGCCTCGCCTACGCCTTCCGCCGCCGCAGCGGACAGGCCCGCTCCACAGGCCGCCCGGATCGGGTGGTGGTGCGCCTCGTGCGCCGTGACCCTCTCGCCAATGTCGTGGCGCCGCTGCCGGTGGTCGACGTGCCGGAACTGGACGCGCTGCCGCTCGGCGTTGACGAGGACGGGCAGCCCTACCGGCTGCGGCTGGCCGGGTCGCATGTGCTCATCGCGGGGGCGACCGGCTCGGGCAAGGGCTCAGTGCTGTGGTCGCTGCTGCGCTCCCTGGCCGGCGGTATCCGCTCGGGCCTGGTGGAGGTGTGGGCGTTCGACCCGAAGGGCGGGATGGAGCTGGCGGCCGGGGTGCCGTTGTTCGCCCGGTTCGCCTACGACGATCCGGACAGCATGGCCGGGGTCCTGGAAGAGGCCGTGAAGCGGATGCGGCTGCGGGCGGCCCGGCTGCGCGGGGTGACCCGCCAGCATGTGCCGACGCCGGAGGATCCGTTGCTCGTCCTGGTCGTCGACGAGTTGGCCGCGCTCACGGCGTACATCACGGATCGGAAGGTCCGTGACCGGATCAAGGAATCGCTCGGGCTGCTGCTGTCGCAGGGCCGGGCGGTCGGCGTGCACGTGGTCGCAGCCTTGCAGGATCCGCGTAAGGACGTGCTGCCGTTCCGGGATCTGTTCCCGACCCGGATCGGGTTGCGGCTGACCGAGCCGGAGCAGGTGGACATGGTCCTCGGCGACGCCGCCCGTGACGGGGGAGCCCTCTGCGACCGGATTCCGGAGTCGTCGCCCGGGGTGGGGTTCGTGGTCCTCGACGGCGTCCGTGAACCCGTCCGGGTGCGGTTCGCCTACCTCACCGATGACGACATCCGTCAGCTCGGCCGCGACTACCGCCGCCTCTGCGACGACACCGACCAGGAGGTGACCCCGTGAAGGCCGACACCGAGCGCGTGGAAGGGCTCGTCCTGGTGCTCATCGTCCTCATCGTGGGCGGACTGGCCGGGGCCGCATCGTTCACTCACGTGCACGACTGGACCATGGCCAACTCGCCGGCCGGTACTGGGGACTGGTTCGGCTGGGCGAATGCCGCCATCTCCGAGCTGCTCCCGCTCGCGGCGCTGCTGACCATCCGGCGACGCCGCCGCACCGGCGGCCCGGTCGGGTACCCGCTGTTCCTGCTCGTCTGCGCCGTCGCGCTGTCTCTCGCCGCGCAACTGGCGGTGGCGAAGCCGAGCCCGTCCGGGTGGCTGCTGTCGGCCGTGCCCGCGCTGGCGTTTCTCGGCCTGTCCAAGCTCGTCTTCTCCACCGCCCCGGAGGCGCCCGTCGAGCAGCCGAGCGGCGACCGGGGCGAGGTGCCACCCGGCTACGACCCGACCGAGGATCACCGGCCCGTCGTGGTCGACGCCGTTGACGAGGACGAGGCGGTCACCGTCGAACCGGTCCGGCCGGCGGCGTTAGCGGTGCAGCGGCCCGGCTTGGTGCCCGTGCCCGCAGCGGCGTTCACGGCCCGCAACGGCACCTCGTACGGCGCGGAGCGTGACCAGTGACCCAACTTCCCCTCATTCCCGAGACTCCGTCGGAGACGCAGCCGCGGCCCGGGTCGCGGGCCGACCGGATGCGCAAGCCCCTCGCCAAGGACGCGCTCAAGCAACTCGCCGAGTCACACGGCGTCTGCGTCCGCCCCCTCGCTTTACGCCGCACCGACACCGCCACCGGCCTGACCGAGGTCGTGGAAGTGCCGTGCGGAGCGACCTTGGCCGTGAAGTGCAAGCCGTGCGCGGAGAAGGGCCGGCGGCTGCGGATCCAGCAGATCCGGGAGGGCTGGCACCTCGCTGACGAGCCGGCCGTGCGCCCCGACAAGCCTGGTGAGGACGCGCTCGCCCTGGTGCGGGTGCGGGCGCATCTGGAGTTCGAACGCGAAGCCGTCCAATACCAGCCGATGACCCCGGATGAGCGGGCCGCGCAGGTGGCCGAGATCGACGCCGCGATTGCGGAGCTGGATGAAGCCCTCGGCGAAACCAGCCTGCGCGGGCATCTCACTCCGAAGGAACGCGACGAGCGCCCCCGCCGCAAGCGGTCCACCCGGCGGCGCCAAGACTCACCGGACCTGCCCCGGCTGCCCGTCGATCCCCGCACGGTGGGTCGCGCCTACTCGGGCCGGGCGGGCAAGACCTACCGGCCGTCGATGCTGGTCACGCTGACGCTCGACTCGCACGGGCCGGTGCACTCCCACCTGCGACGCGGCGCCTACGTCGCGCCGTGTGAATGCGGTACCCGGCACGGCCCGCACGACGACCTCCTCGCCACGCCGGTCGATCCCGCCGGCTACGACTACCGGCGGGCGGCGTTGGACGCGATCCACTTCGCCCGGGTTCTCGACCGGTGGTGGCAGAACGTCCGCCGTGCCGCTGGCTGGAACGTCCAATACGCCGGAGCGGTCGAGCTGCAACGCCGTCTCGCCCCACATGCACACTTCGCTATCCGGGGCACTCTCCCGCGTCGGCTGCTCAAGCAGATCGCCGCCGCCACCTACCACCAGGTGTGGTGGCCACCGTTCGACGAGCCGGTCTATCGGGTGGACAAGCCGCCGGTGTGGGACGTCGACCGGCAGGCATACGTCGACCCAAAGACCCGCGAGCCGCTGCCCACCTGGGGTGAAGCCCTCGACGCCCTGGAGGAGCCCGACAGCCGGCCCGCCTACGTCGCCCGCCTCGGCCGCATCGACGCCCGCGGCATCGAGCAGGGCACCAAGGACGCCGAACGGTCCATCCGCTACGTGACGAAGTACGTCACCAAGGATCTGACCGACCAGGCTAAGCCCCGCTCGGACCCGCAGAAGGCGCACTTCGACCGGCTCCACGCGGAACTGTCGGTCCTGCCCTGCTCGCCGACATGCGCCAACTGGCTGCTGTACGGCGTCCAGCCGGACGGCGTCAAGGCGGGCTTGACCCCCGGCCGGTGCACCGGGAAGGTCCACCAACGCTCCACCCTCGGCTTCACCGGCCGCCGCGTCCTCGTCTCCCGCCAATGGTCCGGCAAGACTCTCGCCGACCACCGGGCCGACAACCGGGCATGGGTGCGCGCCATCCTCGCCGGCGGCATGGCCGACACCGAGGAGCACGACCAGGCGGCCGACGACACGGACGGATCCAAGCGGTACCGGTTCGAACTCGCCCGACCCGAAGACCCCGACGTACCACCACTGGAACACCGACTCCTGCGCGCCATATCCGCCCGCATCCGCTGGCGCACAGACCTCGACACCGCACGGCTACGAACAACCGCCGCCGCGCCCGCCGCACTCGCGGCCGGCGCCCTCGAACAGTGATCGCCCTTGTCGGCCCGGTATCCCTTTCCCTCACCTCCGCACACGAGGAAGGCCAGTCGATGAACGCCACCAGCTCAATCAATCCTCGCGTGCTGCGCGTCGAGGAAGCCGCCCATGCGCTCGGCATCGGCCGCTCGCTCGTCTACGACCTCATCCGCTCCGGCCGGCTCCGCTCTTTCAAGGTCGGGAGCCGCCGGCTCATCCCCGCATCGGCCATCGACGAGGCCATCGCCACGCTCACGGAAGAAGCCGCCTGATGCCCAGAGAACCGAAGCAACGACAGTCAACCGCCCGCCGCAACCCCAACGGGGAAGGCTCGATCTACCAGCGCTCTAGCGACGGCCGGTGGGTCGGGCAGGCGTACGTGCTCGCCACCGACGGCACCCGCAAGCGGAAGTTCGTCTACGGCGCCACCTGGGACGAGGCACACGCCAAGCTCATCGAGCTGAAGGCGCAGTCTCAGCGTGGCATCCCCCTCCCCGACCGGGCCTGGAAGCTGGCCGACTACCTGCCCTATTGGCTGGAGACGTACGTGAGTGACCTGAAGCCGACCACGGTTCGGGGCTACGAGAGCGCCGTACGGCTGCACCTGGTGCCGGCCCTCGGCACGAAGCGCCTCGACGGCTTGCAGGTGCAGCACGTCAAGGCGTTCATGGACGGCTTCCGCCGCAAGTGCCTCTGCTGCACCAACGGCCTCGACAAGATCCGCCCGGTCGGCCGGCGGTGCTGCTCCCTCGGCCGCTGCTGCCAGAGCTACCCGAGCGCTCGGCAGGTGCAGTTCGTGCACGCGGTCCTTCGCAACGCCCTGCAACATGCGATGCGGGAGGAGCTGGTGTCGCGCAACGTGGCGAAGCTGGTGCGTATCCCCTCGCCCCGCTACAAGGTCGGCAAGGGGCTCTCCGTCGACCAGGTGCGCAAGATCCTCGCCGCCTCCTCCGGCCACCGACTTCACGCTCTCTACGTCGTGGCCGCCACGATGGGTCTCCGCCGCGGGGAGTTGGTCGGGCTCCGCTGGTCGGATGTCGACCTCAACGACGGCACCCTTCGGGTACGGCAGACCGTTCAACGGGTCGCCGGGGCGCTTCACGTCCTGGACGCCAAGACCGAGGATTCCGAGGCGGTGTTGCCGCTGCCCGAGGTCACCTGGCTGAGCTTGATGGAGCACCAGGAGCACCAGCAGGCAGAGCGGGCCGGTCTCGCCGAGGTCTGGGAGGATCACGACCTGGTCTTCCCCTCCGAGCGCGGCACTCCGATGGAGCCCACCAACCTCAGCCGATCATTCGCCCGGCTGCGTGAGACCGCCGGCCTGCCCGGTGTCCGGCTGCACGACCTGCGGCACACCGTCGTGTCCTTGCTGATGGAGCTGGGCGTCCCTCCGCACGTCGTGCAGGCAATCGCCCGGCACGCCGACGTCAAGGTCACGCTGAAGGTCTACGCCCACGCCAACCTCGACGCGATGCGTCAGGCGCTCGGCAAGCTCGACGGGCGGCTGTCGTGACCGTCGTTGCTGTCAGCGTTGCTGTCATCCGGCCGGATCGCGGCGGCTGCCGCCGCGAAACGCCTGATGGAATTGGAGCCCCCGGCCGGGATCGAACCGGCGACATCTCGCTTACAAGGCGAGTGCTCTGGCCAGCTGAGCTACAGGGGCGCGTGCGTCGGGCTCAGCATAGCGACTGAGCCCCGGAATTCCCGCCTCGCAGGGCTCCCGAGCACGGAAAACGTCGGCATCCCGACCGGTACGACCGATGGATCATCGCTCGGCCGCGCTCACAGGTGGGGAGATTGATGCCTCACAGTGCCTTCCTGACCGTTATGCGTATGCCATCCGTCCCACCCGACGTGCCACGTCTTGGCACGATCGCGAAAGCCGTTTACCGTGCAGTGACACGGACGACACTCCGGCCGGCCTCGGCTGCCTGAGCGACGACCCCGTTGGCCGGCGCCTTGGGCGCCGGTCGCTCCTTCACTCGGATCGTCCGGCACGTTCCTGCCGGTGAAAGGAAGCGCTCCATCATGGCTACGGTCACCTACGCGAAGGCGTCCCGGATCTATCCGGGCACCGAGCGCCCCGCCGTCAACCAGCTCGACCTCCAGATCGGTGACGGGGAGTTCCTCGTCCTGGTCGGCCCGTCCGGCTGCGGCAAGTCCACCAGCCTCCGGATGCTCGCCGGCCTGGAGGACGTCGACGACGGCGCGATCTACATCGACGACCGGGACGTCACCCACCTCCCGCCGAAGGCCCGCGACATCGCGATGGTCTTCCAGAACTACGCCCTGTACCCGCACATGACGGTGTACGAGAACATGGCGTTCGCGCTCAAGCTGCGCAAGACCTCGAAGTCGGAGATCGACCGGCGGGTCAAGGAGGCGGCCGGGCTGCTCCAGCTGGAGGAGTTCCTCAGCCGCAAGCCGAAGGCGCTCTCCGGCGGTCAGCGCCAGCGTGTCGCCATGGGCCGCGCGATCGTCCGCGAGCCGCAGGTCTTCCTCATGGACGAGCCGCTGTCGAACCTCGACGCCAAGCTGCGCGTGCAGACCCGTACCCAGATCGCCTCGCTGCAGGCGAAGCTGGGCGTCACCACGGTCTACGTCACCCACGACCAGGTCGAGGCCATGACCATGGGTCACCGGGTGGCGGTCATGCTCGACGGCGTGCTCCAGCAGGTGGACACCCCGCGGGCGCTCTACGACACCCCCTCCAACGTCTTCGTCGCCGGCTTCATGGGCTCCCCGGCCATGAACATCAAGACGGTGAAGCTGACCGAGCAGGGCGGCGCGTTCGCCGAGATGATCGTGCCGCTGACCCGCGAGCAGGTCCAGGCGGCCGGCTCCGAGGGCGGCGACGGCAAGGTCACCGTCGGCTTCCGGCCGGAGGACTGCGACCTGGTCAGCCCGTCCGAGGGCGGCATGCCGGTCGTGGTCGAGCTGGTCGAGGACCTCGGCTCGGACGCCAACGTCTACGGCCACGCCGCGCTGGAGGGCCACAACGAGCGGTTCGTGGTCCGTACCGACCGCCGCAGCATGCCGAACATGGGCGACACCGTGTTCGTCAAGCCGCGTACCGGCCGCAGCCACGTCTTCCACGCCGCCACCGGCCAGCGGATCTGACGTACGCGAGAAAGGGGCGGCCCGCCACGGCGGACCGCCCCTTTTCGTTGCTCTCGATCAGACCTCGACGGACCGGCGGCGGGCGACCTCGGCGAGCGTGACCGCGGCGGCCACGCTGGCGTTGAGCGACTCCACGTCGGAGACCATCGGGATGCTGACGGTCAGGTCGCAGGTCTCCCCGACCAGGCGGGACAGCCCGCGCCCCTCCGAGCCGACCACCACGACGAGCGGGCCGACGGCGGCCTCCAGGTCGTACAGGTCGGTCTGTCCGTCGGCGTCCAGGCCGACCACGACGAAGCCGGCCTCCTTGCACGCCTTGAGCGACCGGGTCAGGTTGGTGACCTGGGCGACGGGCACGCGCGCGGCCGCGCCGGCGCTGGTCCGCCAGGCGGTCGCGGTGATCCCGGCGGCACGCCGTTCGGGTACGAAGACACCCTGCGCGCCGAACGCGGCGGCCGACCGGATGACCGCCCCGAGGTTGCGCGGATCGGTGACGCCGTCCAGCGCGACCAGCAGCGGGGCGGCCTGCTCCAGCGCGGCGGCGACCAGGTCGTCGAACGGCTCGTAGGCGAACGGCGGCACCTGGAGACCGACGCCCTGGTGCAGCACCCCGCCGGTCATCCGGTCCAGCTCGGCGCGGCTGACCTCGAGGATCGCGATGCCCCGGTCGGCGGCGGTCCGGACGATCTCCTTGACCCGGTCGTCGACGTCGATGCCCTGCGCGGTGTAGAGCGCTGTCGCGGGCACCTGGGTGCGCAGCGACTCCAGCACCGGGTTGCGCCCGACCAGCAGCTCGGGGCTGTCCTTCGCCGGGTTGGCCTTGCGGCCCGGCGCGACCCGGGGACCGCCCCGGCCCCCGGGCTTGCCCTTGCCGCCCTTGAGCGGCACACCGGCCCGGCTGCCCTTGCCCCAGGTGGTGTCCTTGGTGCCGGGCTGGCCGATCTTGGGCGCGCGGCCCTCCTCGGCGGCGGCCCGGCGCTCCTTGTCCTGCTTCCAGGCGGTGCGCTGGGGCAGCTTCTCGGTGCCCGAGTACGCCTTGTGCCAGGGCCGCTCGTCGGCGGGCAGCGTGCGACCCCGCCCGGCGAGCGAGTCCTTGTTCTTGCCACCGGTGCCCTTGGGGGCGCCCGCCTTCGGCGTCAGTCGCCGGCCACGGCGCTGCGAGTTGCCGGCCATCAGTCCTGCTCTCCAATAGTCCAACGCGGGCCCTGGGGGGTGTCCTCGACGACCACGCCGGCCTGCTTGAGCTGGTCGCGTACGGCGTCGGCGGCAGCCCAGTCCTTGCGGCTGCGGGCCTGCGCGCGCTGCTCCAGGGCCAGCGCGATCAGGGAGTCCACCACGCCGCGCAGGTCGTCCGTGCGGCCGCCGCCGGTCCAGGCCGGGTCCAGGGGGTCGACGCCGAGGATATCCAGCATCGCCCGGGTGGCGGCCAGCGTCGTGCGGACGGTCACATCGTCCCCGGCGGTGAGCGCGGTGTTGCCGTCGCGGACCACCTCGTGCAGCGCCGCCAGCGCCGCCGACGTGTTGAGGTCGTCGTCCATCGCGGCCACGAACCCGGCCGGCAGGTCGCCAGGCCGGCCCGGGCCGACCCGCTCGGCCGCCCGCTGCACGAAGCCCTCGATCCGCCGGTACGCGACGGCGGCCTCGCGCAGCGCGTCCTCGGAGTAGTCGATGCGGGACCGGTAGTGCGCGGCGACGTAGTAGTAGCGCAGCTCGACCGGGCGGACGCCGAGCGCGGCCACGTAGTCGAGGTCGAGCGTGTTACCGAGCGACTTGCCCATCTTGGTGCCGCCGATGCCGAGCAGGCCGTGGTGCACCCAGTAGCGGGCGAACGGCAGGTCCGCGGCCTGCGACTGGGCGATCTCGTTCTCGTGGTGCGGGAACGTCAGGTCGAGCCCGCCGCCGTGGATGTCGAACTCGGGACCGAGGTAGCGCCAGCACATGGCCGAGCACTCGATGTGCCAGCCGGGCCGGCCGCGGCCCCACGGCGACGGCCAGTAGGCGTCGGCCGGTTCGCCCGGCTTGGCGCCCTTCCAGAGCGCGAAGTCACGCGGGTCGCGCTTGCCCCGGTCGGGGGCGTCGCCGGCGGGCTGCATGTCCGCCGGGGACTGGCCGGACAGCGAGCCGTACGCGGGCCAGGAGGCCACGTCGAAGTAGACGTCGCCGGAGCCGTCGGTGGCCGGGTAGGCGTGACCGGTCTCGATCAGCCGGGCGATCAGCTCGTGCATCTCCGGGACGTGCCCGGTCGCCCGCGGCTCGTACGTGGGCGGGAGCACGTTGAGCGCCCGGTAGGAGGTGGTGAGGATCTGCTCGTTCGCGTACGCGATCGACCAGAACGGCCGGTCCTGCTCCATCGCCTTGGCCAGGACCTTGTCGTCGATGTCGGTCAGGTTGCGGATGAACGTGACCTCGAAGCCCTTGCTGAGCAGCCATCGGCGCAGCACGTCGTAGTTGACGCCGGAGCGAAGGTGACCGATGTGCGGCGGGGCCTGGAGCGTGAGACCACACAGGTAGACCCCCACCTTGCCGGCTTCCCGCGGAACGAAGTCCCGCACCGATCGGGTGGCGGTGTCATACAGGCGTAGCGTCACCTCACAAGGGTAGCCGTCCGCACATTTCCGGGTTGGCCGGAGCCGGGTCGTACGCTGCGTGCTGTGGACACGGCGGCGCGCACGGGAGAGACGGCACAGACCCTGGACCGGGGCCTGCGGCTGCTGCACCTGGTCGCGGACGCGCCGGGCGGGCTCACAGTCACCGAGGCGGCGCACCGGCTGGGCATCGGCCGGGCGGCCGTCTACCGGCTGGTCGGCGCGCTGACCGGCCACGGCATGCTCCGGCGTGACGGCGAGGGCCGCCTGCGCATCGGCGTGGGCGTGCTGCACCTGGCCCGCCGCGCCCAGCCGCTGCTGGCCGAGGGTGCGCTGCCCGCGCTGCGCCGGCTCGCCGAGGGCACCGGGGCGACCGCCCACCTCACGGTGGTCGAGGGCGGCGAGGGGGTCGCGCTCGCGGTGGTCGAGCCGAGCTGGACGTCGTTCCACGTGGCGTACCGGACCGGCACCCGGCACCCGCTGGAACGGGGCGCCGCCGGCCGGGCGGTACTGGCCGGGCGGGCCGGCGATCCGGGGCCGGTGAGTACCAGCGGCGAGCTTCAATCAGGCGCATACGGGGTGGCGGCGCCGGTGATCGGTGTGCCCGGGCTGGAGGGGAGCGTCGGGGTGGTGTCGCTGACCCCGCTCGACGTGGCGGACGTCGGCGCCCAGGTCACCGCCGCCGCCGAGGCGGTCGCCGCCGCGCTCTCCTGACCCCGCATGCCCCCACGCCCTCACGCCCTCACGCCCTCGCGCCAGCTCGGGGAAGTGGCTGCATCAACGCGGCCCGGACACCGCCACCTCCCCGAGGTGAAGTCGATCAAGCCAGCTCAAGGCACCGGCGGCCACACGGCCCAGCCCACCCCGCAACCCTCACACCACAGACCCTCACGCCAGCTCGGCGACGTGGCTGCATCAACGCGGCCCGGACACCGCCACCTCCCCGATGTGGAGTGGATCATGCGCTGATCGAGGGCCATAGCACACGGACAGGGGCGGTCGGGGGTTGTCCACAGGGCGCGGCGGGTGGCACGGCTGTGGCTGTCCACAGGGGTACCGATCTCGACCCGTGCGCCGCCACGCTCGTCACATGCCACCTCATCCTCATCGACCACCGGAGTTGGCCTGGCAGGTCTTCCGGGGCTCGGAAGCGATCCGGCGCGGGCTGCTGTCCCGGCACCATCTCCGGGGCGCGTCCTGGATCCGGCTCCGGCAGGACGTCTACGCCGACGCGCGGCTCGACCGCGACCACGCGCTGGCCTGCCGCGCGGCGCTGCTACGCATGCCACCCGGTGCGGCGATCGCCGGCCCTTCGGCGGCCTACCTGCACGGGGTCGAGCACGCCGCCGACTTCACCGACGACGTGCACGTCCTGCTGCCGGCCACGGTCCGGGCCGACTCTCAGCCGGGTGTCCGGGTGCACCACGCCCCGATGTCGAGCACCCGCAGCGGCCTCCTGGTCCCCGCCGGCGCCGCAGCCGCGCGAACGAGCCCACCCGCCGGCACGAACCCATACGCAGGCACGAGGTCGCCCACCGACACGAGCCCACCCGCAAGCACGAGGTCGCCCGTCGCGGCGTCGTCCGCGGCGGACCGCCCACCGGGCACACCGGGCCGGACCAGATCGCCGAATCCGGCCGACTCCCGCAGGGCGCCCGGACCGCACGGCCCGGCCACCCCGCCGGCTTCAACCGCCGCATTGAACCCGTTCGCGGGGTCGTACCCCGGCGCGGCGATGATCCTGGCCGGGCCGCCGCCCCGCACCGAGCCGGCCGCCTGTGCCTGGGAGACAGCGGTCTGGGCCGATCCCGTCAAGGCGGTCGGCATCATCGACGGGCTGCTGCGTACCGGTTCGGTGAACCGGTCGGCGCTGGCGAGCGAGGCGGCCCGGAACGCCTGCCGCCCCGGTGGGCGGCGAGCCGCGTGGGTGTTCGGCCTGACCGACGGGCTGGCCCAGTCCCCGCCCGAGTCCCACCTGCGGGTCCGCCTCGTCCTCGCCGGCCTGCCCCGCCCGGTGGCCCAGTATCCGGTGCGTGTGCCGACCGGCCTGATCCTGCACCCCGACCTGGCCTGGCCGGAGTTCCGGGTCGCCGTCGAGTACGACGGTCAGTGGCACTCCGACGCGGACCGGATGCACCTCGACCGGCGGCGGCTCAACCAGCTCGTCGCGGCCGGCTGGCTCGTGTTGCACGTGACCGGCCGCCGTCTGCGTAAGGAGTTCCCCGCCCTGGTGCGGGAGATCCGCGCCGCACTGGTGGCCCGGGGGTGGCGGCCGTGACACCCGCCGGAACGCCGAGGTGGCGGCGTCCGGGAACTCCGGACACCGCCACCTCGGGGAAACTGTCGTTACGGTCGTACGTTCGGCTTGACCGGGGTCTTCACCGCGGCGTAGGCGTCGACGATGCCGTAGCCGTAGAAGCCGTTGAAGTTCAGCGAGCCCGCGCAGTACGCGTCGAACTCGGCGTCCCGGCCCTCGTTGGTGTAGCTCTGCAGCCGCGGCTCCGGGCAGGCGTGCTCGGCCGCCGTCCGGTAGAGGTGCTGCTCGACCAGGTTCGGCGCCATGCCGTAGCCGTTGCGGCCCTGCTTCTTGCCGTGCTTGCTCACGATCAGCGCCGCCACGCCCGAGACGTGCGGGGACGCCATCGAGGTGCCCTGGAGGTAGGTGTAGTAGCCACACTCACCCTTGGCGGTGCACTGCTTGAACACCGAGTTCTCGAAGCCGGCGACGATGTCGCCGTTCTCGTCGACCGACCCCTCCTCCTGGAGCACCTTCTTCGGGTACGTGGAGAGGATCATGTTGGCGTCGGTGCGGTACGTGTCGGTGCCGAAGCCGTCCCGGAACCAGCCACCCGGCGCCGCCACCGAGATCTGCTCGGTGCCGTAGTTCGAGTAGTCCGACTTCTTGCCGGACGGGCCGACCGCCGACACGCCGATCACGTGCGGGCCCTCGACCGGCAGGTCCCAGCAGGTCGCGTTGTCGATCGGGCGCGGGTACGGGTCGGCGCCGTAGTCCGGGCTGCTCACGTCGGTGCGCGGCGCGCCCAGGTCCTCGTGGTTGTTGCCGAGCGAGCCGACGAGCGTGACGCCCTTGTGGTGCGCGAAGTTCAGCGCCCGCTTCATCGCCTCGATGACGGTCCGCTGCTCGGCCTGCGCCTCCGGCGAGTCCGCCGGGTTGGCGGTGCAGTTGTAGAGCCACGGGTCGACGTAGAAGGACATGTTGACCACGTCCAGCCCGGAGCGGCCCGCGTGCACCAGGGAGTTCACCACGGGGTTGAGGAAGAAGTAGCCGCTGTCCTGGCCACCCTTCAGCTCGACCAGGGAGACGTTCGGGGCCACGCCGGAGAGGCCGAAGCCGTTCGCGGCGGCGCCGATGGTGCCGGCCACGTGCGTGCCGTGCCCGCCGTCGTCGGTGCCGACCGGGTCGAGGCAGCTCGCCACCTCGCACGGGCCGTCGACCTCGGGGATGTCCGGGGCGAAGTTGCGCGACAGCGCCCAGTTGAAGTTCGGCGCGAGGTCGGGCTGGCTGGCGTCGACGCCGGTGTCCAGGATGCCGACGGTGACCCGGCGGTCGCCCGGCTCGATCTTGCGGGCCTTGTCGGCCCGGATCATGTCCAGACCCCAGAGCTTGTCGTCGAGCGGGTCCATCTTCTTGCCGTTGTTCCTGGCGGCCTTGCCCTTGGTCGCCGCGGCGGCCAGCAGGTGCTCCTGCTCGACCCGGTCCAGCTTCGGCTTGCGGCCGATCGCCTTCTCCTCGGCGGCGCCGACCAGCGCGCCGGCCGCGGTGGCCCGGCTGGCGAAGTCCGCCCGGTCGCTGGTGACCTGGAACAGGCCGACGTCGTCGGTGCGGGCGACGACCTTGCCACCGGCGGCGGCGATCGCGGCGATCGCGGCGTCGGTGGAGACGCCGCTCTCGGCCAGCACGGTGAAGGTCCGGGTGTCCGACGGCGCGGCGTTCGCCGGGATGCTCAGACCGGTCACCGTGAGTGCCAGCGAGGCCGCAGCCGCGACCGCGCCGACGGTGAAGCGCTTGCTCACCACATCAGATCCTCTCGTTGAGGGACGTGGTGTCATCCCACATCACGGGAGCGGGTTCCGCCAGATCGACGTCCGTTATCGGCGGCAACTAGGCATTCGCGTTCGCCACGGTGGTGAGCACCGTGGACAGTCCGGCGAGCGTGGACACTTCGGCGTCCGGTTCGAGGCCCCGCGGGCGGGGCAGTCCGGCCCGGTTGAGCCAGACGGCACGCAGTCCGGCCCGCTGGGCGGCGGCCACGTCGTGCTCCGGCGAGTCGCCCACGTGGACGATGCGCGCGGCGGGCAGCCCGGACGCCGCCACCACCGCCGTGAAGAACTCCGGCGCCGGTTTCTTGGGCACGCCGCCCTCGTGCGCGTACACCTCGAAGGCGAACTGTTCGGCGCGGCTGTTGCCGTTCGTGGCGAAGCCCAGCATGTGGTGCGGGCGCAGCGCCGCCAGCGCGGGCAGCACGTCCGGGAAGGGGCGGCTCAGCGCGTACCGGCGGGCGAAGAACAACGCCGCGAACTCGTCCAGGTCCGCCTCCAGCCCGGCCCGGGCCAGCGAACGGGCCAGGGCGGCCCGCCGGATCTCCTGCACCGGGGCGGCGCTGAGCGCGCCGAAGACCGCACCCCAGTCCCCCTCCAGGTCCGCGAGCGCCACGGCGGCCGCCGCCGGGGTCCGCCGCCGCATCTCGTCGAGTACGGCGACGAGCGCGCCGGTGACCGCCGGGCGCAGGTCGACGAGTGTCTCGTCGGCGTCGAAGACGACGGCGCCGCGCGGGCCGCTCATCGCTCGCCGGTCAGCACCGGCTCGGCCGGCGCAGTCGCCGAGGTCGACGGTGTGCCCCGCAGTTCGTCCGCCCGGACCAGTGCGACGCCGCCCAGGATGAGCGCCCCGCCGGCCAACTGGATCAGGCTGGGCAGTTCGTCGAGCACCAGCCAGGCGATCAGCACCGCGAACATCACCTCGGTCAGCCCCACGAAGGAGGACAGCCGTGCCCCGAGCAGCCGGGTGCCGGCGACACCGGCGAGGTACGCGACCACGGCGGCGATCAGCGACAGCCCGGCGATCGGCACCAGCCAGCTCACCCGGTGCCCGCCGAAGGTGACGTCGGCGGTGCCGGCCGCGAGCGGCAGCGCTCCGATGCCGCCGAGCAGGAGCAGCGCCACCGCGCCGACGGCCATGCCACCGCTGGCCATCACCACCGAGGGCAGGCCCGCGTCGATCCGCCCGGCGATGACGAAGTATCCGGCCAGCCCGACGCCCGCGCCGAGGCCCCAGAGCACGCCCACCGGGTCGAGTCGTCCGGCGCCGGTGAGGTCGAGGACGAGCCCCAGCCCGCACAGGGCGGTGACCGAACCGGCCACCGTGAGCAGCCGGGGGCGCTGACCGTGGACCAGCCACATCCATCCGACCACGAGCACGATGCCGAGGTATTCCAGCAGGAGCGCCACGCCGACCGGGAGGTAGCGGACCGCGTTGAAGAAGCAGGCCTGCGCAGTGGCCACGCCGAGCAGCCCGAACAGCACCACGCTTCCCGCGTTGCGGCGCAGCACTGTCCACCTGCCGCGCAGCGCCAGCACGGCGGGGACGGCGAGCACCAGCGCGGCGATGCCGACCCGGGCGATCACCACGGCGACCGCCGACCACTCGCCGGTGATCAGCGGGCGGGCGAAGGTGCCCGAGGTGGCGAACGTGATCGCGGAGAGCAGTGCCAGGCCGAGCCCGACGCTTGACCGTTCACGCATCGGCATCTCCTGGTCATGAGTCAAGGGAGGTTATGCTGATGACGCTAGGCGTAGCCTCCGACAGGAGTCAAGTTGCTTTTCGCCCATGACACCGAATGCGCGCTGGTCAGCGTCGCCGCACTGGTGAACACCGCCGGCGACGATCGGGAAGGGCTGCCCGACGTGGCCGCCCTGGACGCCTTCTTCACCGCTCACGGGTGGAGCGGCCGGCACGAGCACACCGACGCCGAACTGCGCCAGGTCCGCGCGCTGCGGCCCCGGCTGCGCCGCATCTGGTACGCCGACACCGACGAGGTGGTGACGATCGTCAACACGCTGCTGCGCGAGTCGCACGCGCTGCCGCAGCTCGTCCGGCACGACGACGAGCCGTACCATCTGCACGCCGTGCCGCGGGACGCGCCGCTGGCGACCCGGATGGCGGTCGAGGCCGCGATGGCGATGGCCGACCTGGTCCGGATGGGCGAGCTGAGCCGGCTGCGGCACTGCGACCACCCGGACTGCGACAACGTGCTCGTCGACCTGTCCCGGAACCGGTCCCGCCGGTTCTGCGACGCCGGGTGCGGCAACCGGGCCGCGGTGAGCGCCTACCGGGCCCGCAGGGCCGCCGCGTCCCACTCCTGACGCGTCGCGGGCCAGGCGTCGCGGCGCAGCTCGTACTCCACCTCGCCGTGCTCCGTACCCGGGATCGGGTCGTCGAAGGCCAGGTGGAAGGTGCGGACGTAGCGCAACCCGGCGCGGGCCATGACCGCGCGGGAGCGGTCGTTGACGGCCATCGTCTGGGCCCACACCCGGCGGACGCCGACCGTGTCGAACGCGTGCCGCACCAGCGCCCGCGCGCCCTCGGTGGCCAGCCCGTGTCCCCACGTCGCGCGGCGCAGCCGGTAGCCCAGTTCCGCCTCGCCGCCGTCGTCGGACGGGTCGAGCGAGTGCCAGCCGAGGAACTCGCCGGTGAACCGGTCGAGCGTCGCCCAGCGGCCGAGCCCGGGATGCCGGGCGTACTGCGCGAGCACCCGGGGCAGCACCTCGTCCCGGTACGTCCCGGCCGGGGTCGGCGCGCCGCCGGTCAGGAAGCGCATGACCTCCGGATCGGCGTCCAGCGCCACCAGCCGATCCACGTCGTCCATCGTGAACCGGCGCAGCGTCAGCCGCGCGGTCTCCAGCAACACGCCGCCGTCGTCACGCACGGTCGGATCATGCCGCGCCCACTGTGACGGGTCGAGGCAATTACCGGCGCCGGCTCAGGGGTGGGTCATCCGGAGCAGGTCCAGGGCCTCGTCCAGCTGGGTCTCGGTGAGCTTGCCCGAGTCGACGTGCCCCCGGGCGATCACCACCTCGCGGATGGACACCTGCTTGGCCAGCGCCTCCTTGGCGATCGAGGCGGCCTCGTCGTACCCGAGGTGGCGGTTGAGCGGGGTGACGATCGACGGTGAGCCCTCCGCGTACGCCAGGCAGACCTCGGCGTCAGCGACCAGGCCGGCCACCAGCCGCTCGGCGAACAGGCGGCTGGACGCGGCGATCAGCTTGATCGACTCCAGCAGGTTGCGGCCCATCACCGGGAGCATCACGTTCAGCTCGAAGTCGCCCTGCGACCCGGCGAAGGCCACCGCGGCGTCGTTGCCGATCACCTGGGCGCAGACCTGCCGCATCGCCTCGGCCACCACCGGGTTCACCTTGCCCGGCATGATCGACGACCCCGGCTGGAGGTCGGGGATGCGCAGCTCACGCAGCCCGGCGCGAGGGCCGGAGCCCATCCAGCGCACGTCGTTGGCGATCTTGTAGAGACCGACCGCGATGGTACGGAGCTGGCCGGACGTCTCCACCAGCGCGTCCCGGGCGCCCTGCGCCTCGAAGTGGTTGCGCGCCTCGGTCAGCGGCAGCCCGGTCGACTCCCGCAGCTTGCCGATCACCCGGTCGGCGAAGCCCAGCGGCGTGTTGATGCCGGTGCCCACAGCGGTGCCGCCCAGCGGCAGCTCGGCCAGCCGGGGCAGCGCCGACTCCAGCCGCTCGACGCCGTAGCGCACCTGCGCGGCATACCCGCCGAACTCCTGCCCGAGCGTGACCGGCGTGGCGTCCATGAGGTGGGTACGCCCGGCCTTGACCACCGTCTCGAACTCGGCCGCCTTCTCCTCCAGCGCGCCCGCGAGCTGCTTCAGCGACGGGATCAGATCCTCCACCACGAACTGGGTGGCGGCCAGGTGGATCGAGGTGGGGAAGACGTCGTTGCTGGACTGCGACGCGTTGACGTGGTCGTTCGGGTGCACGTCACGGCCCAGCTCGCGGCTCGCCAGGGTGGCGATCACCTCGTTGGTGTTCATGTTGGACGACGTGCCGGAACCGGTCTGGAACACGTCCACCGGGAACTGGTCGTCGTAGCCGCCCTCGGCCACATGCGCGGCGGCGGTGGCGATCGCCTGCGCCACGTCCGCGTCGATCACCCCCAGCTCACCGTTCACCAGGGCCGCCGCCCCCTTGATCTGCGCCAGGGCCTTGATCTGGGCCGGTTCCAGCCCGCGCCCCGAGATCGGGAAGTTCTGCACCGCGCGCTGGGTCTGCGCCCGCCACAGCGCCTCGGCGGGCACCTCCACCTCGCCCATCGAGTCGCGTTCGATCCGGTAGCCGGTCGCCTCTGGAGTCGTCACGCGTTCCATCCTGCCGC
The DNA here is from genome assembly GCF_014207755.1 of Micromonospora sp. CNZ286. NCBI lineage: Bacteria > Bacillati > Actinomycetota > Actinomycetes > Micromonosporales > Micromonosporaceae > Micromonospora > Micromonospora sp. CNZ286. The sequence continues at coordinate 7,114,193 of NZ_JACHIZ010000001.1, read as the reverse complement.
GCCACCGGTCGGTGTGCAGGGAAAGTGGCGCGGCCCTCAGCCCAGCTCGGCGAGCAGCCTCTCGGTCTCCCGCCGGTCCGGCGACTCGACCTGGCAGAACAGCGCCAGCGCCCGCCCGGCGTACCGGCGGGCCTGGTCGGGGTCGGTGTGACGCAGGCAGCGGGCCATGCCGTCGAGCGCGCAGGCCTGCTCGTGACGGGCGCTGAGCCGAGTGGCGTCGGTGAGCACCCGGCGGTGCAGGTCCAGCGCGCTGGCGACGTCCCCCTGGTCCAGCATCGCCCGGGCCAGCAGGTTCCGGGACGCACACTGCCCGCCCAGATCCCCGGCGTCGTTCATCGCCATCAAGGCCTCCCGATGCAGCGCGGCGGCCTGCTCCGGCCGGCCCTCCTCGCGCTCCATCATGCCCAGCTCGTTGAGCAGCTCGCCCTCGCCGTAGCGGTTGCCGATCTTGCGCTTCAACGTCAGACCGGTACGCAGGAGCCGCCGGGCCGGTCCACGCTCGCCGCGCCGGTGCCGGACCATGCCCAGGTGGCCGACGGCGTTGCCGAGCTGACGCGGGTCGCCGACCTGCCGGGCGAGCGCCAGATGGTGGCGGCACTTCCGCAGGGCCTCGTCGTACCGCCCGGACCACATCAGGCAGAGCGAGAGGTTGTTCAGCATGTTGGTCAGCGCGAACGGATCGTCCAGCCGGCGGGCGAGCGCGGCCGACGCGTCGTACATCTCGATGGCCTGCCTGTGGTGCCCGTCCACCGCGTAGGCCGTGCCGAGGTTGTCGAGCGCCTTCCGCAGCTCGACCGGCCGGTCGAGCCGCCGGTAGATGCCGACCACCACCTCCATCCGCCGGATCACCTCGGCGAAGCGCGCCCGGCGGTAGTCGGCCGACGCGAGATAGTTGTGCATCGTCGCCACGGCCTCGTCGTCGCCCAGACGCTCGGCGGCCCGCAGGCCGATCTGGTGCGTCTCGATCAGGTCGTCGAGGTGACCGCCGTAGAAGTTGACGGTCCAGCCCACCCGGGCCAGCTGCCAGCTCTGCCGGAGGAAACCCTCGGCCTCCGCCAACCGGACCAACGCGGTCAGCGTCGGCCGGTTCTCCTCCAGCCACGGCCGGCCGAGAACGACGGTGGCCGCCACCAGGTCGGGCCGTGCCGGCTCCGATCGGGCGAAAATGCCGTGCGGAGCGGTCTGCTCCAGAGTCAGCGCGATGGCGGCGGCGACGTGCAGGTGATGATCGAGCAGCCGGGCGATCGCCGCCCGCCGCTCGTCGCCGGTCTCGCGCTCCGCCCCGAGCGTGTGGGCGTACTCCCGGATGAGGTCGTGCAACCGGTACCGGCCGGGTTCCACCTCCTCGACGAGGTGCGCGTCGACCAGTTCGTCGAGTGCGTCCTGCGCCTCCGACAGCGGCAGCTCCGCGAGCACGGCCGCCACCCGGTTGTCGATGCGGCTGCCCGGGTGGAGTCCGAGCAGCCGGAACACCCGCTGCACCACCGGCGGCACCTGCTCGTACGACAGCGCGAAGGCACGCGCGACCGAGCGCTCCCCGACGGTCAGCTCCGCCAGGGGATCGGCCGCCCCGGCCAGGCGTTCGGCCAGGTCGGCCATCCGCCACCGCGGCCGGTGCGCGAGCCGCGCCCCGGCCAGCCGCAGCGCGAGCGGAAGGTGTCCGCAACGGCGCGCCACCTCCGCCGCCGCCTCCGGCTCGGCGTCGACCCGTTCCGCGCCGGCCACCCGGGCCAGCAGCTCGACCGCCTCGTCGGCATCGAGTACCGGCAGGGAGGTGGGCCGCCCCGCGTCCACGCCGACCAGCCTGCGGCGGCTGGTGATCAGCACGGTGCAGTCCCGCCCGTTGGGCAGCAGCGGCACGACCTGCGCGGCGTCCGCGGCGTTGTCGAGCACCACCACGGCCCGCCGGTCGGCCAGTTCGGAACGCCACATCGCCAGCCGGCCCGCCAGGTCGGCCGGAACCCGCTCGGCCGGCACACCGAGCTGCTGGAGCAGGATGGCCGCCGCAGCGGCAGTGCTCAGCGGGCTGCGGTCGCTGTGCCCGTGCAGGTCGACGAAGAGCTGCGCGTCGGGGAACCGGTCGACGAGCGCGCTCGCCACCTGAACGGCCAGTGTGGTCTTGCCGCTGCCGGCCATACCGTCCAGGAGCTGGACCCGGCTTTCCTCCTCGGCGACCTCCTTGACCAGCCGGGCCACGGTCTGCTGGCGCCCGGTGAAGTCGCTGATCGCCCGGGGCAGCGCCCGGACCGGCGCGGTGACCCGGCTTTCCGGCACGCCCAGCACCAGGTCGCCGCCGAGCACCCGCTGGTGCAACTCCTGCAACGCCGCGCCGGGCTCGATGCCCAGCTCCTCGGCGTAGATCCGGCGGCCCTCCCGGTAGACGGCGAGCGCGTCCGCCTGCCGGCCGACCGCCGAGAGAGCCAGCATCAGCTGCCCTCGCAGCCGTTCCCGCAGCGGGTTGTGCTCGACCGCCTCGGTCAGCTCATCGACCAGTTCGGTCCCCCGGCGCAGCCGCAACTCGACGTCGACGCAGTCCTCCAGCACGGCGAGCCGCTGCTCGTCGAGCGCCTGGGCCCGCAGTCGCACCAGCCGGGCCGGGATACCGGCGAGCGCCGGACCGCGCCACAGCGCCAGCGCCGCCCGGTAGTGACGGCGGGCCTCGGCAAACCGGCCGACGGCGGCCTCGGCGCGGGCCGTCTCCACGGCGCGGGCGAACATGTCGGCGTCGAGGTCGTCCGGCTCGATCCGGATGCCGTAGCCCGCCGGGTCGGTGACGATGGTCCCGGCCGGCAGCCCGAGCGCCGCGAACCGCTGCCGCAGTCGCGACACACAGATCTGGAGCTGGGTCCGCGCGGTCGCCGGGGGACGCTCCTCCCAGACGGCGTCGACCAGATCCTCCACCGGCACTACCCGGCCGGGGCGCAGCAACAGCATGGCGAGCACGGTGCGATCCCGGCCCGCGGTGACGGTGGCTTCGCCGCCGCCGACCCGCAAGGGCCCCAAGATCCCGAATCGCATCCGCGCCCCCGCCTGCCGCCATGCAACTTCCAGCAGCGTAGCCCGGCGGTCACCGAGCGGCGCGGCGAGGCGATAGCGATCCGATAGCGACGGCGCACAGACTCGTCACCGGTTGTCGGTGACGACATCCGACGGGGGCGGTGCGCCTGTCCGGCCACCCTGCCGGGCAGGCGCACCGATGTCGATGCATGACGAACACGCCGAGGGGCGCCCGGACCATCCCGGGCGCCCCTCGTGTACGTCTGCCGTCAGCGCCGGCCGACGGTGAGGACCGGCTTGGTGACCTCGGCGAAGAAGTCGTTGCCCTTGTCGTCGACGACGATGAAGGCGGGGAAGTCCTCCACCTCGATCTTCCAGACCGCTTCCATGCCCAGCTCGGCGTACTCGAGCACCTCGACGTGCTTGATGCAGTCCTGCGCCAGGCGGGCGGCCGGGCCGCCGATCGAGCCGAGGTAGAAGCCGCCGTGGGCCTGGCAGGAGCGGGTGACCTGGGCGGACCGGTTGCCCTTCGCGAGCATCACCATCGAGCCGCCGGCCGCCTGGAACTTCTCCACGTACGCGTCCATCCGGCCCGCCGTGGTGGGACCGAACGAGCCGGAGGCGTAGCCCTCGGGGGTCTTCGCCGGGCCGGCGTAGTAGACCGCGTGGTCGCGGAGGTATTGCGGCATCGGCTCGCCCGCGTCCAGCCGCTCGGCGATCTTCGCGTGCGCGATGTCCCGGGCCACGACGAGCGGGCCGGTCAGGGACAGCCGGGTCTTCACCGGGTACTTCGACAGCTCGGCCCGGATCTCGTCCATCGGCCGGTTCAGGTCGACGCGGACGACCTCCTCGGTCTCCAGCGTCTCGTCGGTGACGTCGGGCAGGTAGCGCGCCGGGTCGGTTTCGAGGCGCTCCAGCCAGACGCCCGACGGGGTGATCTTCGCCACCGCCTGCCGGTCGGCCGAGCAGGAGACCGCGATCGCCACCGGGCAGGAGGCACCGTGCCGGGGCAGCCGGACCACCCGTACGTCGTGGCAGAAGTAGCGCCCGCCGAACTGAGCGCCGATGCCGAAGTTGCGGGTCAGCTCCAGCACCTCGGCCTCCAGCTCCAGGTCACGGAAGCCGTGCGCGCTCATCGAGCCCTCGGTGGGCAGCGCGTCGAGGTACTTCGCGGAGGCGTACTTCGCGGTCTTCAGCGCGTACTCGGCGGAGGTGCCGCCGATGACGATCGCCAGGTGGTAGGGCGGGCAGGCCGCGGTGCCGATGAGCCGCAGCTTCTCCTCCAGGAACTGCATCATCCGCGTGGGGTTCAGCAGCGCCTTGGTCTCCTGGTAGAGGTAGGACTTGTTGGCCGAGCCGCCACCCTTGGCCATGAAGAGGAACTTGTACGCGTCGGCGTGGCCGTCCGGGTCCTCGGCGTACAGCTCCACCTGGGCGGGCAGGTTGCTGCCGGTGTTCCGCTCGTCCCACATGGTCAGCGGGGCGAGCTGCGAGTAGCGCAGGTTGAGCCGGGTGTACGCCTGGTAGACGCCGCGCGAGATCGCCTCCGCGTCGGTGCCGTCGGTGAGCACGTGCCGGCCGCGCTTGCCCATCACGATCGCGGTGCCGGTGTCCTGGCACATCGGCAACACGCCGCCGGCCGCGATGTTGGCGTTGCGCAGCAGGTCGAGCGCGACGAAGCGGTCGTTCGGCGAGGCCGCCGGATCGTCGATGATCGCGCGGAGCTGAGCCAGGTGGGCCGGGCGCAGGAAGTGGGCGATGTCGTGCATCGCCTCGGCCGTCAGCGCGGTCAGCGCGCCCGGATCCACTGTGAGGAACCGGCGGCCCCCGGGGCCGTTGACGACGTCCACGCCCTCGTCGGTGACCAGGCGGTATTCGGTCTGGTCGGGACCGGTCGGCAGCAGGGGTGCGTACGAGAAGGCGGCGGCACTGCTCATGACCGAAAAGCCTAGGGCAGAGCTGTCGATCGGTGGCACCCGCAGGTCGGTCCTGGGACGACGCTCTCACCCGCTGTCACTTGCCGTCGGCGCAGAGTTCCCGTTTCGGTCCGCAACTTCCCTGGTCGCCGGGTGGGCGCCAGCTGCCTCCGGGGTCCGGCGCCACCGGCGCGCCGTCCTGGCCCGGCCCCGGCGCCTCGGACGTGCCGGCGCCCCAGCGGACGTACCCGATCTCCCGCCCCTCGCCGATGATCATGCCGTTCGGGCCGACCGCCAGCGCGTTCGCCGAGGTACGCAGCTCGACCAGCACCCGGCCCTCCCGCGGCTCGACCGCGATCAGCCGCGACGGCTTCTCCTCGCTGATCACCGCCGCGTACGGGGTGAGCGCCGCACCGCTCTTGCCGCCCGCCGGCCGGGTCCAGCGGGTCCGATCGGCCGACAGTTCCCGCCCGAGCAGCGAGCCCTTGTCGGCGCTGCGCACCACGGCGTACCGGTCGTCCACGGCGAGCAGCTTCTCGCCGTCCGCGCCGACCTGGAGCAGCCGGCCGTCGTACCCGTCGAGCACCGCCTCACGCCCGTCCGGGGCGACCCCGATGATCACGTTGCGCCCGCCCTGCGGATCCTCCCGCTGCACGCAGCCGGCGTAGTCGGCGGTGCGCAGGTTGATCCCGGTACGCCGCCACACCTGCTGACCGGTGGCCGGGTCCACGGCGGTCACGGCGTAGTAGCAGCTCCCGTCGCGGGAGGTGGCCGCGATCCGCAGCAGCCGGCCGCCGACCACCGCGAGCCGCTCCTCGCGGCCGGGCTGGACGTTCTGGAGCACCCGGCCGGTGGCGGTGTCCACCACGTGCACCCGCCCGTCGACCGGGAAGCCGAGCAGCGGCGGGACGGACTCCGGCCCGGCCACCCCACCGTCGATCCGGGTGGCGCCGAGCCGCCGGGTGCCCAGTAGTTCCGGGTTGTCGGCGAGCACGCCGCTGTGCACGCCGGGCAGGAACGCGCTCCACAGCGGAGCGGTGCCGCGCGGCTCCCAGGCGCGCAGCGTGCAGTCGGTGGCCTGCACGCAGTACGCGTCCAGCAGCAGGTTCCGGTAGGTCCAGACGGCGATCGCGCGGTCGTCGCGGCGGCGGGTCACGCCGCTGACCGGGTCGAGCACCTCGTACCCCTTGTCGAGCAGCCGGCCCACGGCGACGACCGACTCCCGGCCGCTGCCCGCGACCGCCGACCAGTCGGCCTTGCGCTCCCACAACTGGCCGCCGTCGGCGAGGTTGCGCGCCTCGATGCGGGTGCGCTGCTCGACGATCACTGTGTCGCCGGCGATGGTGACGCTGCGCGGCGTACCGCCGACGCGCTGCTGCCAGACCACGTCCGGCTCGGAGATCGGCTTGCTGCGGTCGACCCAGTCCCACAGCGCCGGGAACGGGTTCCAGACGCCTGTCGCGGCGAGTACGACCACGGTGACGAGCCCGAGCAGCAACCAGCCGCGTACCCCTAGGCCCTTCACACCGCACACGGTAGCGACGATCACCGGTCCCCCGGGCCGCGTGCGGTGCGTGTCGCGGCGCTTCTTGGGCGGTCCGGGGTGTTAATAAGGGGCCCTTCCACCTCCGAAGGCGTTAACAGGGGGCCCTTCCTTACCCGCGGGCGGCGGAGCGGACCAGCGGCAACGTCCGGTACGGGATCTGCTCGGCCAGCGCGATGATGGTGGATGCGCGCCGGATGCCCTCCGAGGCGACGATCTGGTCGATGACCCGCTGGAGGTCGGTGTTCGACCGGGCGACGATCCGGCAGAGCAGGTCGCTGGAGCCGGTGATGGTGTGCGCCTCCAGCACCTCGGGGATCGCGGCGAGGTGCGCGGTGACCTGGTCGTGGCCGTGCCGCTGACTGATCTCCAGGGTGACGAAGCTGGTCACCCCGAAGCCGATCGCGGCGGGGGTGATGTCCGGCCCGAACCCGGTCACCACGCCCCGGCCGACGAGCTTGTCGAGCCGGGCCTGGACCGTGCCGCGGGCCACGCCGAGGCGGCGGGAGCACTCCAGCACGCCGATCCGAGGCTCCTCCGCGAGCAGTTCGATCAAGCGAGCGTCCAGCTCGTCGAGCTGTACATCCTGACCAGTGTTCATGGTGTCCGACCGTACCGAATGCACAACCTGACCAGGTATTACGTCAACTGTTGCCCAACTCACTGCGGTCCGTAGATCCTCGCCGGAAGAGCACATCCACGGCGGCCCACGAGGCCGGCCGGTACGCGAGGGAGGCCACCATGACCCAGGCGATCGACCGACCCCAGTCGACCGAGGAGGTCGACGTCGACGCTCTCGTCGGCGCAGTCGACCACGACATCACCCGCGACCCGTTCCCGGTCAAGGGCATGGACCACGTCCACTTCCTGGTGGGCAACGCCAAGCAGGCCGCGCACTACTACTCCACCGCGTTCGGCATGACGTGCGTGGCGTACCGGGGGCCGGAGCAGGGCTACCGCGACCACGCGCAGTACGTGCTGACCAGCGGTTCGGCCCGCTTCGTGCTGACCGGCGCGGTCCGCCCGGACGCCGACGGCGCCGAGCACGTGGCGAAGCACAGCGACGGCGTCTCCGACATCGCGCTGGAGGTGCCGGACGTGGACGCCGCGTACGCGCACGCCGTGGCGCAGGGCGCGACCGGCCTGGTCGAGCCGCACGACGTCAGCGACGAGCACGGCACCGTCCGGATGGCGTCCATCGCCGCGTACGGCGACACCCGGCACAGCCTGGTCGACAGGTCCCGCTACACCGGCCCGTTCCTGCCCGGCTTCGTCGCTCGCGGCCCGATCGTGGACCGGCAGCCGATGATCGACGCCGGCCTCCAGCCGAAGCGGTTCTTCCAGGCGGTCGACCACGTGGTCGGCAACGTGGAGCTGGGCCGGATGGACGAGTGGGTCGAGTTCTACAAGCGCGTCATGGGCTTCTCGAACATGGCGGAGTTCATCGGCGACGACATCGCCACCGACTACTCGGCGCTGATGAGCAAGGTCGTCGCCAACGGCACCCGCAAGGTGAAGTTCCCGCTCAACGAGCCGGCCGTGGCCCGCAAGAAGTCGCAGATCGACGAGTACCTGGAGTTCTACCAGGGCCCCGGCGCCCAGCACATCGCCGTGGCCACCAACGACATCCTGGCCAGCGTGGACGCCATGCGCGCCGCGGGTGTCGAGTTCCTGGACACCCCGGACTCGTACTACGAGGACCCGGAGCTGCGCGCCCGCATCGGCAACGTCCGGGTGCCGATCGAGGAGCTTCAGTCCCGCAAGATCCTGGTCGACCGGGACGAGGACGGCTACCTGCTCCAGATCTTCACCAAGCCGGTGCAGGACCGCCCCACCGTCTTCTTCGAGCTGATCGAGCGGCACGGCTCGCTCGGCTTCGGCAAGGGCAACTTCAAGGCCCTGTTCGAGGCGATCGAGCGCGAGCAGGAGAAGCGCGGGAACCTGTAACACTGTCCGCGTGACCCAGCCTCCTCCGAACCCGACGCCGCCGCCCGCCGGACATCCAGCCGCGGGCGGCGGCTTCGCGCCGCCCGGCGGACCGGCGGTGCCCGCGCAGCACGTTCCCCCGGGGTACGCCGGCCCGCCCGGCTACCCGCCGCCCGGTTATCCCCCACCCGGGTACGCCCCGGCGCCCGTCCCGCCCCCGGTGGCGCCGAACGGGCAGCCGCTGGCGGGCTTCGGCGACCGGTTGCTCGCCTACCTGATCGACACCGCCGTCGCCATGGCGGTGACGATGGCGCTGTTCGTGCCGGTGTTCTTCCTCGTCTTCTTCCGGATGATCGACGAGATCGAGCAGGCCGGCCCGAACGGTCCCGACGCGGTCGAGGTCTGGACGAGCGTGTTCCTGCCGCTGCTCGCCGCCGAGCTCGGGGTCCTGCTGCTGATGCTCGCCTTCTACTGGGTCTACCACGTCGAGTACGCCCGCCGGACCGGGCAGACGCTCGGCAAGAAGGTGATGAAGCTGCGGATCGTGCCGGTGCAGCCGGACGCCGCGCTGACCCGGGGCATGCTCGGCAAGCGCTGGGCCGTCGAGTTCGCCGGCGGGATGTTCGTGCCGTTCCTCAGCTACCTCGACGGTTTCTGGCAACTGTGGGACAAGCCCTGGCAGCAGTGCCTCCACGACAAGTTCGCCGGTACGGTCGTCGTTAAGGTTGGCCCGTGAGCGCGAGGAGTGAGCCGGGTCTGCGAGCCCCGCAGTCGGGAACTAGGACGGCATCGTGAGTTTGGAACCCGGCTGGTACGTCGACCCCGCCGACACGGAGACCCGCAGGTGGTGGGACGGCGAGGGCTGGATCGGCGCGCCGATCCCGGTCGACGTCACCCCGCCCGACGGCCCGCCGCCCCCCGAACCGGAGCCCGCGCCGGCCACCCCGACGCCGGCCACCGAACAGCAGGCCGCCGGTCCCGGCGGCCGCCCCGACGCGGCTTCGACGTCCGGCGCGCCCGGCCGGCCGGGCCCGTGGCCGGGACAGCCGGGTCAACCGGGTCAGCCCGGCCAGGCCGGCCCGTGGCCGGGGCAGCCGGGTCAACCGAACCCGTGGCCGGGTCAGCCGGGTCAGGCCGGGCAGCCGGGCCAGGCCGGGCCGGGCATGCAGGGACCGCCGCCGGGCTGGCCGTACCCGCACTGGCCGGGCGCACAGCCGATCCCCCGCCCACACGGACTGCCGCTGGCGTCGTACGGCGCCCGGCTGGTCGCGCGCCTGATCGACTTCGGCGTGGTGTTCCTGCTCAACGCCGTTGTCAACGGCTGGTTCGTCTGGCGCTACGTCGAGGCCGTCTCCCCGTACCTGCGTGAATCGGTGCGCCGGGCGCTCAACGGCGACACGTCCACCGAAGGGCTGCCCCAGATCGACGACCAGGCCGGCGGCCTCCAGATCGCCATTCTCGTGATCGCCACCGCGCTCTGGTACGCGTACGAGGTGCCGTCGATGGCGGCGCGCGGTCAGACCTTCGGCAAGCGGCTGATGGGCATTCGCGCGCTGCCGGTCGAGGCGGACCAGCCGCTCGGCTTCGGCCGGGCCACCCGGCGCTGGAGCACGCTCGGCCTGCCGACGCTGCTCTGGTACTGCTGCGGGCTGGGTCTGCTGCTCCAGCTCATCGACGCGATCTCGCCCCTGTTCGACCACCCGCTGCGCCAGGCCCTGCACGACAAGCGGGCGCAGACGGTGGTGGTCCAGCTCCCCCGCAAACGTGACACCGGTACCGCCCCGCCCGAGAGCGCCGACACCCCGGGAGACACCCCATGACCGAGACCGGACGCCACCAGCCTGCGCCGCGGCTCACCCGCGCCGACCTGGACGCGCTGCCCAACTACGTGCCCGGCCGGAGCCCCGCCGACCTGGCCCGGGAGCTGGGCCTGGCCGAGGCGATCAAGCTGGCCAGCAACGAGGTGCCGTACGGCCCGCTGCCGGGTGTGGTGGAGGCGGTCGCCGAGGCGGTCGCCGGTTCGCACCGCTACCCGGACATGGGCGTGGTGGCGCTGCGCCAGGCGCTCGCCGAGCGGTACGGCGTGGACGCCGACCGGATCGCCACCGGCTGCGGTTCGGTGGCGCTGGCCGAGCACCTGGTCCGCGCCACCTGCCTGCCCGGTGACGAGCTGCTCTACTCGTGGCGCTCCTTCGAGGCGTACCCGATCATCGCGGCGACCAGCGGCGCGACAAGCGTGCGGGTGCCGAACGACGCCGGCCACGGCCACGACCTGGACGCGATGGCGGCGGCGGTGACCGACCGGACCCGGATGGTCCTGGTCTGCAACCCGAACAACCCCACCGGTACGGCGGTGCGCCGGGCCGAGCTGGACCGGTTCCTCGACGCGATGCCGGACGACGTGCTCGTGGTGATCGACGAGGCGTACCGGGAGTTCGTCACCGACCCCGAGGTGCCGGACGGCCTGACCTACCTGGACCGGCCGAACGTGGCGGTGCTGCGCACGCTGTCCAAGGCGTGGGGCCTGGCCGGTCTGCGGATCGGCTGGCTGGTCGCGGCGCCGGAGGTGGCCGCCGCAGTGCGCAAGGTGGTCACCCCGTTCTCCACCAGCATGGCCGCCCAGGCCGGCGCGCTGGCCGCGCTCGCGCAGGCCGACGAGGTGGAGCGGCGCTGCGCGCTGGTCGTGGCCGAGCGGGACCGGGTCACCGAGGCGCTGCGCAAGTTCGTCCCGGACGTGCCGGACAGCCAGGCCAACTTCGTCTGGCTGCCGCTGGGCGACCGGGCGGTGGAGTTCGGCCGGGCGTGCGAGGCGCGTGGCGTGATCGTGCGCCCGTTCCCGGGCGACGGCGTCCGGGTCACCATCGGCACCCCGGCCGAGAACGATGCGTTCCTGGCCGCCGCCGAGGCCGCTCTGGCCTGACCGGACGCGCCCGGCGCCGGTCCGTCAACCCCCTACGGACCGGCGCCGGGCGTCTTCGTCCGACCGATCAGACAAGAGCACTATAGGTGCTTTTGTCCGTTTTTAGGCTTGACTCGCCAGATCAGGTCACTGCCAGCAACACCGGCTCGGCCATCAGGAAGTAGCCCTGGTCGTCGTCCTCCGGAGCGGCCTGCTCCCGCAGCCGCTCCACAGCGACGTAGCCGTCCACCGCGTACGCCCGGCCCGGCCGCCAGCCGATCCCGTCACGGCCCAGGTCGAGCACGAAACCCGACCGGGTCGTACCGGTGAGCGGGTCGACGGTGACCAGTTCCCGCCGGTCGGTCAGCAGGTGCACCCGCCCCGGCTCGGTCGCGAGCACCCGGGCCGGATGGATGTCCGCCCGGCGCCACAGCTCCTCGCCGGTACGCGCCGAGCGCCCGACCACCACCGGGCCGGACGTGTCCACCGCCCGCTCACCGTCGAGCACCGTGTCCGGGTGGTCCAGGCCCGGCGCGGCGGCCGGCTCACCCGGGTCGGTCACCAGCCAGCCCCGGCTGCCCGCGCCGTCCGGCCCGGCGGTACGCAGCCCGCGGCAACCGGAGTGCCCGTCGCGGCAGCCCACCGGCGTGACGACGAGCTGTTCCGGCGCGTCCGGCGGCCGCCAGCGGGTCCGCACCGCACCGGTCGCCGCGTCCCGCAGCTCGACCGCGGCCGGGCCGTCGCAGCTGTCCACGCCGACCAGCTCACCGCTGGCGGTCGTGCCCACGTCGGACCGGCAACCCCTGCTCACGTCCGCGCGCCAGAGCCGGCGGCCGTCGGTGAGGTCGTACCCGCCGATGCCGCCCGGACCGGTCGCGAGCAGCACGGCCCGCCCCTCGGACGTGCGCGCCACGTGCAGTCCGGCCGGATCCCAGACCGTGGCGGCGAAGGTGCGTCGCGGCTCCGGCACCGACCCCGGCTGCGGGCCGTCGGCCCGCCAGGCCACCCGTCCGGTACGCGCGTCGAGCGCCACCAGCTTCCCGTCGGACCAGCGGCTGACCACCGTAGTGCCCTCGGCGAGCACTCCGACCAGCGTCGCCGGCCAGCGGCGGAAGGACCAGAACGGGGTGACCCGGTGCCGTCCGGTGACCGGCTGGTCCGCGTACACCTGACGGGTGCCCGCGTAGACGCGGAGCCGGCCGTCCACGACGAGGGGCGCCACCGGCAGCCGCGCGAGCACCCCGGCGGTCGGCGCGGGCGCCGCCGGGTAGGGCTTCCGGGCCGGGGTGTCGACCTCGGCGGGCGCCAGCACCCGGACGACCACGGCGACCGACGCCGCGACGGCGAGCACCGCCACCAGCGCCACCACGGCCCGCCGCCTCGCGGCCTTCGCCATCCGTCACCTCCGCCCCGGCACCCTACCGGCCGCGTGCGGGCCGGGTACGGGGAGCGGCCGGGTCGGCTCAGGCGGCCTCGGTGGATCGGGCGGAACCGGCGGCCAGCGCCAGGTCGGCCAGGTCGCGCCGGAGCGCGCCCTCGACCGCGCGGGCGGCCAGGCCACCGAGGATCAGGGCCAGCACCCGCCCGTACGCCCGGGTCGGCACCGCCTCCTGCTCGACGGTGACCTCGGTGCAGCCGCGCCGCCGCCGCTCGACGGTGCGCAGCGTCCAGGTGATCCGGTAGTCGGCGCCGGCACCGCGCGACCCGAGCACCAGGCGGCCGGGCGCGACCGCCTCGATCACCTCGAACTCCTCCGGTTCGGTGCCGCCGTCCGGCCGGACGCGGGTCTCCCGCCACACGGTGCCCGGCCCGAACCCGCCGGCGCCGAGGACCTCGACCGCGTCCACCGCCGAGAGCCAGTCGGCGCGGGCCGGGAGGTCGGTGAGCAGCCGCCACAGATCGGCGTCCTGCGCTTCGATGAATGCGGAAACCGTCACCGTCGACATGGCACCTCCCGTGTCGTACACGGTACGGGCCGTGACCGGAAACGGGGAGCCTCCCGGTGACATTTCCACCACCGGTGCCCCGGCCGGGGCACCGGTGTGTGGCACAGGAGCGGTCAACCGCGGAGCGCGCCGCCCCGCAGCGCGGTGACGAACGCGGCCCAGCCCGGCGGGCTCACCGCGAGCGCCGGACCGTCCGGGTCCTTCGAGTCGCGTACGCCCACCACGCCGTGCTCGGCGACCACGTTCGTCGCCACCTCGACGCAGAGACCCTGATCGTTCGAGCGGCTGCTGGTGCGCCAGACGGCACCGGTCAACTCGGTCATGCTCGGTCCTTCCTGTTTCGGCTTCCGCGGGTACGCCCCGGCCCGGCACCGCGGGCGGCTCCCGGCTCGACCGGGAGCCGCCGGCCGGGGCGTAGGTGATCCGGAGCGATCAACGCCGAAGGAAACGGCCCCGGTCGCACATCGGGTGCGACCGGGGCCGGTTCGGAAGGTCGGATCTCAGCGAGCCGGGAGGATCGTCCCGGTGACCTCGCCCAACGCGACTGCGGTGCCGTCTGGGCCGGGCGCGGTGGCGGTGATCGTCACCGTGTCGCCGTCCTCCAGGAACGTCCGCTCGCTGCCATCGGCGAACTTGACCGGCTCGGACCCGCCCCAGGTCAGCTCCAGGAACGAACCGACCTGGCCGCGCTCCGGACCGGAGACGGTGCCGGAGGCGTAGAGGTCGCCGGTACGCAGCGACGCGCCGTTGACGGTGAGGTGCGCGAGCTGCTGGGCCGGGGTCCAGTACATGCCGGCGAACGGCGGCTCGGCGACCCGCTCGCCGTTCCACTCGACCGACAGCGTCAGGTCCAGCCCGAGGCGCGGGGTGTCGCGCAGGTAGTCCTGCACCGGCGGGTCCTGGTCCGGCGCGGGCACGAACGCGTCGGACAGCGCCTCCAGCGGCGTCACCCAGGCCGAGACGGAGGTGGCGAACGACTTGCCGAGGAACGGCCCGAGCGGCTGGTACTCCCACGCCTGGATGTCCCGGGCCGACCAGTCGTTGACGAGCACCACGCCGAAGACGTGGTCGGCGAAGTCGGCAACCGGCACCCGCTCGCCGAGCCGGCTCGGCACGCCCACCACGAAGCCCACCTCGGCCTCGATGTCCAGCCGGACCGAGGCGCCGGTGGTCGGGCCCTGCGCGCTGGCCCGCTGGCCGGTCGGGCGGGTCACCGGGGTGCCGGAGACGACCACGGTGCCGGCCCGGCCGTGGTAGCCGATCGGCACGTGCTTCCAGTTCGGCAGCAGCGGCGGCTGGCCGGGCCGGAAGATCTGCCCGACGTTCGAGGCGTGGTGCTCGGAGGAGTAGAAGTCGACGTAGTCAGCCACCTCGAACGGCAGCGCCATCTCGACCTCGCGCAGCGGCACCAGCAGCGGCTCGACCGCCGCCCGGTGCTCCGGCTCGGTGAGCAGCTCGACGACCCGCTGCCGGACCGCCGTCCACTGCGGGCGCCCGAGCGCCATGAAGGCGTTGAGCGTCGGCCGGCCCAGCGCGCCGCCGGCCAGCACCAGACCGGCGGCCTCCGCGCCGGCCAGGTCCAGCGCGAAGTCACCGATGCGGACGCCGACGCGCGGCTCGCCCTCGCCGTGCCGGAACACGCCGTACGGCAGGTTCGTCACCCCGTACGGCGACCCTGCCACACCCGGAACCCAGCTCATGCCGTGCCGACCGGGCATGCCCTCACGGCCCTCGCTCCGCTCGGTGCGTTCGCTCATGCGGTGCAGGCCGGGCATGCCCTCACGGCCCTCGCTCCGCTCGGTGCGTTCGCTCATGCCTCAAAGCCTCCGTTCACCAGCCCCAGCCGGATCAGATCGGTAAGTGGTTCGGAGATGCTGCACGAGCCGTACCCGACCCAGAGCGGACGCTCGGCGTCGCGGTGCGCCCGGGCCGGCTCGACCACGCGTACCGGGTCGGTGGCGGCGAGCAGCTCGGCCACGCCGTCCACCTCGGCGCCCCCGACGGCGGCGAGCGTGGCGCCCAGCACGTTCACGAAACCGTGGTGGTTGAAGCCGGTCTCCGGGTCGCGGTGCCGGATCGCGTGGTGCAGTCCGGCGGTGAGCTTGAACGGCAGCTTACGGTCCCGGCACGCGCAGATCACCGCGGCCAGCTCGACCGGGGTGGGGAACAGTTCCGCGGCGAGCCCGCCGGTGCGGAACTTGGCGGCCACCGGCAGCCCGGCGGCGCGCGCCTCGGCGAGCGTGTCGAGCGCGCCCATCAGGCCGAAGGTCAGCGGGATCTCCGCGTACACGGCGGCGCCGTCGAGCCGGCCGGCGAGCGTCATCAGCTCGGACAGCCCGGGTTGCGGGTCCTCGCCGCGCTTGGCGACCGGCGCCTCGACCTGCCGGGCGGTCACCCCGTCGGGCGCGAGCGCGTCCAGCGCCTGCGGGAGCTGGTCCAGGCCGGTGTCGCCGATCAGCCCGATCACCAGGCCCTCGGCCGGGTCCACCAGGCCGCTCAGCGACCCGCGCTGGATCTCCGAGGCGGGCAGCAGCAGCGGGCCGACCATGTCCGCGTACCACGCGGTTCGGTGGGTGCGGTGCGCGATCACCGCGTCGGGCAGCGCGGCGTTGCCGGGCGGGAAGACCGCGGCGTCGTCCACCAGGCCGGAGAGGAGGCGGGGCACCTGCGTTGACACGAGACAAGAATGTACGGGACGCTACGAGGAACGGACAACAGCGTCCGATTATCGGACGCCACCGGCCGGAGAACGGGACATATCGGGAGGCGAGATGCCGTACTACCGCAGCGTCGGCGACGTGCCGCGCAAGCGCCACACCCAGTTCCGCCAGCCCGACGACACTCTCTACGCGGAGGAACTGGTCGGCCAGGAGGGTTTCTCCTCCGACTCGTCGCTGCTCTACCACCGGCACGCGCCGACCGCGATCCTCGCCGCCGAGGAGTACGCCCCGCCCACAGTCACCCGCGTGCCCAACCTGCCGCTCAAGCCGCGCCACCTGCGCACGCACAAGCTCGACGGCACCGGCGCGGACCCGGTGCTCGGCCGGCAGTACCTGCTCGCCAACGACGACGTACGCATCGCGTACGTGCTCGCCGACCGGCCGTCGCCGCTGTTCCGCGACGCCACCGGCGACCACTGCCTCTACCTGGAGGCCGGGTCGATGCGGGTCGAGTCGCCGTTCGGCGTGCTCGACGCGGTAGCGGGCGACTACGTCGTCATCCCCACCTCGACCATCCACCGCCTGGTGCCCACCGGCGACGAGCCGACCCGGCTGCTCGCCGTCGAGGCGTCCGGCCACATCGGGCCGCCCAAGCGCTACCTCTCCGTACGCGGCCAGTTCCTGGAGCACGCGCCCTACTGCGAGCGCGACGTCCGCGGACCGGACACGCCGCTGCTCGTCGACGGCGAGGAGGTGGAGGTGCTCGTCAAGCACCGCCGCGGGTGGACGAGGTACGTCTACGCCAACCACCCGTTCGACGTGGTCGGCTGGGACGGCCACATGTACCCGTGGGCGTTCTCCATCCACGACTTCGAGCCGATCACCGGGCGGATCCACCAGCCCCCGCCGGTGCACCAGACGTTCCAGGGCCCGAACTTCGTGATCTGCTCGTTCGTGCCGCGCAAGGTGGACTACCACCCGGCCGCCATCCCGGTGCCGTACAACCACCACAACGTCGACTCCGACGAGATGCTGTTCTACACCGGCGGCAACTACGAGGCCCGGCGCGGCTCCGGCATCGAGCAGGGCTCGATCTCGCTGCACCCGTCCGGCTTCACCCACGGCCCCCAGCCGGGCGCGGCCGAGCGGTCGATCGGTGCGGAGTTCTTCGACGAGCTGGCGGTCATGGTGGACACGTTCCGCCCGCTCGACCTCTGCGACGCCGCCGCCGACTGCGAGGACGACGGCTACGCGTGGACCTGGGCGCGCAAGTCCTGACGTACGCGAGAAGGGGCCGCGCCCGGCACGGACGCGGCCCCTTCGCACGCGGTCGTCAGAACGTGGACGCGTCGATGACGAAGCGGTAGCGCACGTCGGAGGCGAGCACCCGCTCGTACGCCTCGTTGATCTTCTCGGCCGGAATCACCTCGATCTCGGCGCCCAGCCCGTGCTCGGCGCAGAAGTCGAGCATCTCCTGGGTCTCCGCGATGCCGCCGATGTTCGACCCGGCGAACGACCGCCGGGCCGGGATCAGCGAGAACGCGTGCACCGACAGCGGCTTCTCCGGAGCGCCCACGTTGACCAGCGTCCCGTCCACGGCGAGCAGCCGCAGGTACGCGTCCATGTCGAGGGCCGCGCTCACCGTGTTGATGATCAGGTCGAACGAGCCGGCCAGCTCGGTGAACGTGTCCTCGTCGGAGGTCGCGTAGTAGTGGTCGGCGCCGAGCCGCAGCCCGTCCTCCCGCTTCTTCAGCGACTGCGACAGCACGGTCACCTCGGCGCCCATCGCGTGGGCCAGCTTCACGGCCATGTGGCCGAGACCGCCCATGCCGATCACCGCGACCCGGCGACCCGGCCCGGCGTTCCAGTGCCGCAGCGGCGAGTACGTGGTGATGCCGGCGCAGAGCAGCGGCGCGGCGGCGTCCAGCTCGATGCCGTCCGGGATGCGCAGCACGAAGTCCTCGGTGACCACGATGGCCTGCGAGTAGCCGCCCTGGGTCGGCTCGCCGTCCCGGCCCACCCCGCCGTACGTACCGGTGCTGCCCTTCAGGCAGTACTGCTCCAGGCCCTTGCGGCAGTTGTCGCACTCCCGGCAGGAGTCGACGAGGCAGCCGACGCCGACCCGGTCGCCGACGGCGAACTTCGTCACCGCGGAGCCGACCTCACGCACCACGCCCGCGATCTCGTGACCCACCACGATCGGGTAGCGGGTCGGACCCCACTCGCTGCGCGCGGTGTGGATGTCGGAGTGGCAGATGCCGGAGAACTTGATGTCGATGAGAACGTCGTCCGGTCCGAGATCCCGCCGCTCGATCGTGGTCGGGGCGAGCGGTTCGGTCGCGGACGTCGCCGCGTAGGCATTGACGGTGAGCACTGATTCCCGCTTCCTTCAGCCGGTGTTTCCGGTCCTCCTACCCTCTCACCGGCGAGCGAACGCGGTGAATCCGGCCACCACCGACGCGGTGATCGCCCCGACCAGCGGCAACGGGCCGCCGACCAGCGCGTACACGAGCAGCAGCACCACCGCGACGGCGGCCGCGTAGACCGGGACGACCAGGCCGCGCGACATCGCCTCCCGCAGGCCGGGCTGCCACGTCGCCGGGCGCCGCAGCAGCACCGCCACCCCGGCCACCGCCAGCACCGCGAACAGCCGGGACGCACCCGGCGAGGCCGGGGCCAGCGCCGCGACCAGCACACTCGCGATCAGGGACAACCCGGCCACCGACAGCAGGAGACGCCGGATGCCGGCGTCCACGGTCCGGACCGGGTCGGGACGGGCCACCGGCAGGTCGGCCATCGCGGTCAGGTGTTCCAGCGTCTCGGCGTACCGGCGTCGTTCCAGCCGGGCCACGCCCATGTCCTGCCCCGCCTCGCCCAGCCCTGGGTCCAGCCGCAGCGCCTCCCGGTAGGCCCGCTCGGCCAGGTCGAACAGTTGCAGCCGCACCGCGACCAGGCCCAGCACCAGGTGCGCCTCCGGCTCGTCCGGCGACAGCTCCACACCCCGCCACGCCGCGTCCAGCGCCGCCTGCCCGTTTCGCGACGCGGAGAGGACGGCGGCGGCACTGCGCTGCGCGTACGCGTCACCCGGCGCACGCGCCAGGATCTCGTCGGCGGTGGCGGCGGCGGGCTTCCAGCGTTCGAGGTCGAGCAGCGCGAACCCGCGTGCCACGAGCGCCGGCACGACCGCCCCGGCGACGGGCGTCTCTGCGCCGGCCGCCTCCTGGGCGGACGCCTCGTCGGCGGCGGCTCCGGCAGCAGGCGGCACGGCGCCCGGCACGTCGCGGGTGGGCGTCTCCGCGGCGAGCGTCCCGACGGCAGGCGGTTCAGGGGCGGGCGGGCCGCCGGCGGCGGTCACTGCGGCCTCGGCGGCGGCGAGCGCCTCGGACGGCCGGTCGGCGGCCAGGTGCATCCGGGCCAGCATGGTCAACGCGGGCACGTGCGCCGGTTCGGTCGCGATCAGCGCGGTGAGTTCGCCGATCCCCTCGTCGTAGCGCCCCAGCTCGGCGAGCAGGTGGGCGCGTTGCAGGTAACCGTCGGCGGCGGACTGGTCGGGGGCGGCGTCACTCGGCATCCCGGCGAGCGTATCCGCCCGGACCCACCGCGCCGAGGGTGCCCGGCGTCAGGCACTCCGGCAGGACACGCCCGCCCGGCCGCCGCACGTCCCCAGACTGCACCACCGGCGCAGCCCGCTCTCGTCCAGGAACAACCACCCGCACCGCCGGTCCGGGCAGACCCGCACCGTGAACCGGGCCGGATCGGCGAGCAGCTGCGCGCCGCTGAACGCGGCGGCGTGCACCGGCAGCCGCAGCCCGGCCGCCAGGTCCGGCCACCACCTGCCGCGTCCGTCGGTCTCGCGCCGGAAGACGAGCGTACGGGCGGCGGCCTCGGCGGCCCGCGCGACGGTCTCGAAGGCCGGGCCGTCGTCCGGGTCGACCAGGCTGGCGTAGAGCGCGGCGCGGAGCGTACGGGCCTCGTCGAGCACCGCCTCCGCCGCTACCGGGTCACGACGTGCGAGGTGCAGCAGGCGGTTCGTCGAGACCTCGTCCACCAGCCCGACGTGGCCGGCCCAGACGGCGAGGGTCCGGTAGCCGCGCAGCCACTCGGCGCCGGGCAACGGCGGCTCGTGCCCCCACCCGGCGAGGGTGTTGCAGAAGTCCAGGGCCGGGTGGCCGCCCACGCTCCACGGCAGGCTCTCGTCGCCGACCCGGATCTCGTGCATCGGCCGGGCGGCCCGGTCCAGCCGGTCGTCGCCCGCGAGCACCCGGCGCTGCACCTCCCGGAGGCGGGGCCCCGGCTCGACGCCGAAGTCGGCCGCGAGCAGGTCCCGGGTGGCGTTGTAGAGGCGCAGCGCGTCGGCCCGCCGGGCGCCCCGGTACAGGGCGGTCATCAGGACCGCCACGAGGTGTTCCCGCGTCGGGTGCTGGGCGGCCAGCGGCATCAGGTCGGCGACCGCGCGCGTGTGCCGGCCCAGCGCGAGCTGCGCCTCGGCCCGAAGCTCCACGGCGACCAGGCGAAGTTCCTCGACCGTGCCGTGCAGCCGGTCCCGCAGCTCGTCGTCCGCCGCGTCGGCGAGCAACGGCCCGCGCCAGAGGGCGAGCGCCCGGTCGAGCGACCGCACCCGCTCGGCGGGGTCGGCGGCACGCCCGGCCGCCCGGACCAGGTCGGCGAACTCGTCGACGTCGACCCGGTGCCCGTCCTCCTCCACCGCGTAGCCCTCGCCCCGGGTGCTGATCCGCACCCCGTACGGGTTGAGCGAGCCCCGCAGCCGCCCGATGTACGTCTGCACCGCGCTCCGGGCCGTGGCCGGCGGCCGGCCGTTCCAGAGCAGGTCGATGAGGCGGTCGGTCGGCACCACCCGGCCCACGTCGAGCAGCAGCACCCCGAGCAGGCAACGCTCCTGACGCCGGCTGCCGACCTCGACCGGCCGGCCGTCGTGGCGGGCCTCGAACGGCCCGAGCAGGCGGAACTCCATACCGAACAGGACGGGTCGGCCCAAGCCCGGGGTTGTCGCCCGACGGTGATCGCGTGGTGAGGAACCCGGCCGGCCGGGTCCGCCCGCTCGACTGTTGCCGCTCGACGCGGTGATCCGGTGGTGACCGGGCCCGGTGATGCTCGCCGCCCGGACCAGCGAGGGATGGAGTGGAACATGCGGTTCAGGATGAGCATCGTGGTGGCGAGCGTCGTGGCGGCTGTGGTCGCGGCCCTACCAGGCTCGGCGTCCGCCGCGCCGGAGCGGCATCCCGCCCCGGGTGCCTGGGAACCGGCGCCCCAGGCGCCGTTCGAGATGCCAGCGGGCGCGCGATGCGAGTTCGCGGTACGGGTCGAGCCGATCGTGGACGAGGTGCGGAAGCTGACGATCGAGACCTACCCGGACGGCACGCCGAAGCGGGAGTTGTTCACCGGCGCTCTGATCAACCGGGTGACGAACCTGGAGACCGGCGCCACCTCGACGGCGGACGCGAGCGGCACCGCCCTCGTCGTCTACCGCACCGACGGCTCGATGACCTGGTACGTGACCGGGCCGGTGCTGCTCGGCTTCCGGGAGAACGCCGGCACCCTGCCGAAGGGGCTGTGGATCGTCGACGGCCGGTTCCGGGTGGAGTTCTCCCCCACCTACGACAAGACGATCACGATGCTCCACGGCACTACCCACAACGTCTGCACCGACGTCGACTGATCGGGTGACGCGGTGGCCGGCGTCCCCGGTCACCGCGTCAGCCGGCCGGAGCCTCGTAGATCAGGGCCACCGCGATCCCGGCCAGCCCTTCCCCGCGCCCCGTGAAGCCGAGGCCGTCGGTGGTGGCCGCGGAGACGGTCACCGGCGCGCCCACCGCCTCGGAGAGCACCCGCTGCGCCTCCTCCCGGCGCGGCCCGATCTTGGGGCGGTTGCCGACGACCTGCACCGACACGTTGCCGATCTGGAAGCCCGCCGCCCGTACCCGGCGTGCGCTCTCGGTCAGCAGCGCCACCCCGGAGGCACCGGCCCACTCCGGCTGGTCCACGCCGAAGTTCGCGCCCAGGTCGCCGAGACCGGCAGCGGAGAGCAGGGCGTTGCAGGCGGCGTGCGCGGCAACGTCGGCGTCGGAGTGACCGGCCAGGCCGTCCTGGTCCGGCCAGTGCAGGCCCGCGACCCAACAGGGCCGCCCGGCCGCGAACGCGTGCACGTCGGTGCCGACAGCCACCCGAGGAACGATCATGACCAGAGGGTACGCACACCTCGGGAGAGATCTTGGTAGCAAAGGGCCCCTATGAGGGCCGTTTCGTACCAAGATCTCGAAGCCTGCGTGCCGCGCGGGCGCCGCCTCAGGCGCCTGTGGTCAGGAGGTGTTCGGCCAAGGCGAGGTCGAACGGGCGGGTGATCTTCAGGGCCAGCTCGGAGCCGGGCACGCACATGACCGCGCCGCCCTGCTTCTCGATCAACCCGGCGTCGTCGGTCAGCGCGTCACCCGCCGACCGATGGGCCGCGACCAGCACCGACCGGCGGAAGCCCTGCGGCGTCTGCACCGCCCGCAGCGCGGACCTGTCGACGGTTCCGAGCACCCGCTCGGTCGCGTCGACCTCCTTGATCGTGTCGACCACCGGCAGTACCGGGATCACCGCGTCGTGCCCGTCGCGGACCGCCGCGGCCACCGACTCGACCAGGTGGGGCGGGGTGAGCGCGCGGGCCGCGTCGTGCACCAGGACGATCTCCGGACCGGCGGGAACTGCGGCGAGTGCCGCCGCCACCGACTCCTGGCGTTCGGCGCCTCCGGGCACCACAGTCACCGGGGCCACGGGGGCGAGCATCGCGCGTACCGCCTCGACCTCGGTCGCCGGCGCGGCCACCACGATCGTGTGCACGGAGGGCGCGGCGGCGATCCGGCGGACCGCGTGTACGAGCAGCGGCTCACCGGCGAGCAGCCGGAGCGCCTTCGGGGCGCCGGGTCCGAGGCGTACCCCGGCACCTGCCGCAGGAACGAGGACCGCGACGTCACCGCGCGGATTGAGCTGCGCGGTCACGTCGCGGTCCTCGGATTCGTTCGCTGCGGGGTGGG
Organism: Micromonospora sp. CNZ286; assembly: GCF_014207755.1. Lineage (NCBI taxonomy): Bacteria > Bacillati > Actinomycetota > Actinomycetes > Micromonosporales > Micromonosporaceae > Micromonospora > Micromonospora sp. CNZ286. The sequence continues at coordinate 7,091,272 of NZ_JACHIZ010000001.1, read as the reverse complement.
TAGAGGCAGAGGCGTGGATCAGGCCTCGGTCAGCACCTTGTCGAGCAGCGTCTCGGCCTCGTCCTTGGTGCTCTTCTCCGCCAGCGCGACCTCGCCGACGAGGATGTCACGGGCCTTGGCGAGCATCCGCTTCTCGCCCGCCGACAGGCCCCGCTCCCGCTCCCGGCGCCACAGGTCGCGGACGACCTCGGCCACCTTCAGCGGGTTACCGGAGGCCAGCTTCTCCAGATTCGCCTTGTAACGCCGCGACCAGTTGGTCGGCTCCTCGGTGTGCGGTGCACGGAGCACGTCGAAGACCTTGCCCAGGCCCTCTTCGCCAACCACTTCGCGCACACCCACGATCTCGGCGTTCTCGGCGGGCACCCGGACCGTCAGGTCACCCTGTGCGACCCTCAGGACGAGGTATTCCCTGGGCTCGCCCTTGATGACCCGAGTCTCGATTGCCTCGATGAGTGCGGCCCCGTGGTGGGGGTAAACAACGGTCTCGCCGACACTGAAAACCATAGGTTCGAAACCCCTTTCGCTGTGTCTAGGGTAACACGCTCAGGCACCGATGTCTCACCGCTGTCCTGATCGTTGGCGCAGCTCAGGGGCCCTGTGAGAGGTATTTCTTCAGCTTGACAGGCGGTCAAACCGATGCTTTCGACACGCTCCGTGAGGAACACGTGACAACCCGGTAAGGGGTGACGGGAGCGTCCAGATCTAGGGCAATGCGCTCCTTCCATGGTAGCTCCGCAAGTCCGTCCGCGCCCAGGTGTGGCGTTACGGCGGTCGGTGCGGGACGCTGGTGAGGGACGTGACGTCCGCTCACCGAGACGTTCCTGGGGGTCCGATGGGCGTGCCTGACGCTGACGGCCAGGGGCCGCCGGACGGGCTGCCCGGCCTGCCTCCGGAGTGGGGCCGGGTGGTCGTCCCGGACGACGCCTCGGCGCTCGCCGACGAGGCCCGGCAGGTCCGCCGGGAGCTGCGCCGCGCGCGGCAGGGCTCCGGCCGGCGTGCCGTTCCGGCCCGCCTCGGGCTGCCGGTGCTGATCCTGCTCGTGTCGGTGCTCGTCACGCTCGCCGGGCTGGCCGCCGTCACCTGGCCGCGCACCACCACGCGGTCCGGCGCGCCGACGGTGCTCCCCCGCTCCACCACCGCGCCGCAACCGGTCGGCCCGCTGCCCGCGCTGGACCTGGTCGGCGCGGACGACACGCCGGTACCGCTGCGCAGCCTGCTGCCCGCCATGATCATCCTGGTCGACGCCTGCGCCTGCGCCGAGCAGGTCGGCACCGCGGCGCGCGCCGCGCCGCCCGGCGTCACTGTGGTCACCGTGACCGAGGGCCGCAGCGCCGGACCCGCGAGCGTCCCCGGGGTACGCCCGCTCGGCGACCCGGCCGGCGGCCTGCGCTCCTACCTGCACCTGTCCCCCCACCCCGGCACCGCCGCCGCGCTGCTCGTGGACCGGCAGGGCTCGCTGGTCCGGGTGGTGCCGGAGCTGGGCCCGCTGTCGGACTACGGCGCCGACCTGGCCCGGCTGGGCAGCTGACAGGCCGCCGGCTGGGCGGCTGAGCTGCCGGCCCGAGGAGGCGGGAGCTGCCGGTGCCCGGCGCGCGACAGCTGTCAGTAGAGCGCTTCGAGCCGGGCGTCCAGCTCGGCCCGGCCGCGTACACCGGTGAACCGCACCAGCACCGGCGCGCCGGTGCCGCCCAGGAAGGGCAGCTCCAGTCGCCCGCCGCAGCGGAGGAACCGCCGCGCGTCGCCGGTCCCGGTGCCGGACAGCTGCACGGCGATCGATCCGTCCCCGGAGCAGCTCACCGTCAGCCGGTAGTCGTCGCCCCGCGAGGGATTCACCTGCCGTACGACGGGCGGCCCGTCCGGCGTCAGGTCGGACGTCTCCCGCCACACCACGTGCGACACCTGGAGCACACGCGAGGTGCCGTCGTCCTCGACCCGGATCACCACCGACCGGTCCGGCGCCGTCGCCGGGGCACGGAGTGCCCGGGGCGTCGGGTCGCGCCCCGGTCGTGCCGGCCAGGCGTCGCCTGTCGACGGGTCGACCCGCCAGGTTCGGGCGACGGGTTCGGCGCTCGCGGGCGGCGCCGGCACGGCCGTGACCGCACCCGGCTCGGGTGCCGCCGACCGCCACCAGGCCGCGCCGGCCGCCAGCGCCAGAACGGTCAGGACGGTCAGCGGTACCCGTCCGTCCCGCTCGTCGGAGGCCATGACGGCAGCGTATCCGCGCGGCCCGGGCGGGGCGAGCCGTCAGCCCACCCGTTCCAGCAGCACCGCGTAGAGCGTCAGGCCCGGTCCGAACGCGAGCATCACCACCCAGCGCGGCGGCGACGGCTCCGTACGCCACAGCCGGTCCAGAATCAGCAGCACGGTCGGGGACGAGCAGTTGCCGTGCTCGGCGAGCGTCCCCCGGGAGGCAGCGAGCCCGTCCGATGGCAGCGCCAGCTCACGCTCCACCACGTTGAGGATCCGCGGACCGCCCGGGTGCACCGCCCAGCCGTCCACGTCGGAGCGCTCGCACCCGTGCCGCGCCAGCAGCTCGTCGATCAGCGTCCGCACGTGCCGGGACAGAACCTGCGGCACCTTCGGCGACAGCCCCATCCGGAAACCGGTGTCGGTGACGTCCCAGGTCATGTGATCGGCGGTGGAGGTGTCGGTGACCGAGGTGACCTCGCGCAGCGCGTACCCCCGGCCGCCGGGGACGACCACGGCGGCGACCGCGGCGTCCGAGAACAGCGCGTGGGAGACGATCTGCTGGGTGTCCACCCGGGCACCCGGCGGCTGGATGTGCAGGCTGGTCAGCTCCGCGCAGAGCAGCAGCGCCGGCCGCCCGCGAGCGGTGACGAAGTCGCTCGCCGCGCCCAGCCCGGGCAGGGCCGCGTAGCAGCCCATGTGCCCGACGAACATGCGCTGGGTGCTCGGGGACATCCCCAGATCCCGGGCGAGCAGGATGTCCAGCCCCGGGGTGGCGTACCCGGTGCACGAGCAGACGATGAACAGCCCGATGTCGGAGGCGTCCAGGCCGGCGGCGGTGAGAGCCCGGCTGACCGCCTCCTTGCCCAGCGGCAGCGCCTCGACCTGGTAGCGGCGCATCCGGCGCTCGGTCGGCCACTCCGAGACGTCCTCCAGCAGCGGGTTGACCGCCGCCTGCCGCCGGGTCACGCCCGAGTTCGCGAAGATCCGCTCGGCCAGCGCCCGGGTGTTCCCCTGGAAGTGCTTCGCGAAGAAGCCCGTCCACAGTTCGTCCTGCATCGCGGCCGGCGGTTGTGCCGTACCCAGACCCGCGATCACCGGTATGCCCACGTCCCCCACCCCTGAGCCCTCCCTCACCTCTCGCACCGACTCCTGGTCACCAACGAGGGAGCGCGCTGTCCCGGTCCGGGTCGCCGCCCAGTGCGGCGATGCCGAGCCAGTCGGCGCACACGTCGGACGTGGCCGGATGCAGCGAGCCGCAGCGGGCGTCCCGGTAGAGCCGCTCCAGCGGATGCCCGCGGCGGGTCGCCGACGTACCGGCCGCCTCCAGCATGGAGGCCGCCACCTCGGCGGCTGTGGTGCCGGCGAGCAGCTTGGCCCGCCACACCCAGCGGTTCGTCTCGGCGTCGCCGGGTGCCTCGTCGACCCGGCGGGCCGCCTCGGCGACCACCAGTTCGGCGGCGGCGGTGGCCGCGTCGGCCCGGCCCAGGCGGGCCCGCACCGCGGGCAGCCCGGCGAGGTTGCGGGCGTTGAGGTGCTCGGCCGCGGCGTCGATGGCGGCCCGGGCCACGCCGACGTAGACCGCCGCGTAGCTCGCCACCAGCCAGTGCGGCATGAGCTGGGCGACGACCAGGGCCAGCCCTTCGACGCCGCCGAGCAGCCGGTCGGCCGGGACCGTCACGTCCAGGTGCACGTCGTGCGAGGAGGTGGCCCGCATGCCGAGCGAGTCCCAGGTGGGCTCGACGGTGATCCCCTCTCCGGCCGGGACCAGGAACTGCGACACCACGGACTGGTCGGCGGCGCTGCGGGCGGCCACCAGGTAACCGTCCGGGTGGCCTGCGCCGGAGCAGAACGTCTTGCTGCCCTTGATGTGCCAGCCGCCGTCGACCGGCTCGTAGGCGGTGCTGAGCTGGGACAACCGGGCGCCGGCGCCGCGTTCGCTCATCGCCACCGCGTACCAGGCGCCGTCGGCAGCCGCGCGCAGCAGCCGGTCCCGCGCCGCCAGCGCCTCGTCCGGTACGCCGAGCGCCTCGGCCAGTTCCTCGGTGACCGCGCCGAGCGCCCCGGTGACCGAGGCGTGCATGTTGAACACCAGCGCGGTCGCGCCGTTGCCCCGGGCCAGCTCGGTGGCGACAGCGGCGTACTCGGCGAAGCTCGCGCCCGTGCCGCCCAGCTCGGGGGGCACCATCAAGCCGAACAGCCCTGCTGCCCGCAGGTCCGCGAAGTCGGCCACGGGGAACGAGCCGTCGCGGTCGTGCTCGGCCGCGCGGGCGGCCAGTCGCGGCGCCAACCGGCGGGCCGCCTCCAGCGCGTGCACAGTCATGTCGCCCCCTTCTCGGCGTCCTTTACCCCGGGCGGCCCCGGCTACCCGCCCCGGCGCCCCCAGCCCTGGTACAGCACCGCCGTCGACCGGGTCGGCACGATGCGCGGTTCGGTCCTGCCCGGACGGTCGGCGCCGCCGCGCATGCGGCGCAGCAGCCAGGCCAGCGTGCCGCCCAGCTCCGGCCGGACCCCGCGCACCGTCAACGACACGCCGTGCCGGGCACACTCGGCGACCAGCGCGCGGGCGTCGACGAACAACCGCGGGTCGTGGATGCCGCGCGGCACTGTGGGCAGCCGTTCGCCCAGCTCCACAGCGATCAGCCGGGCCGGCAGCGTGTCGTTGAGCGTGTCCAGCACCAGCAGGCCGCCCGGGCGCAGCAGCCGGCACGCCTCGGCGACCGCCCGCCGCCAGTCCGGCACGTGCTCCAGCAGCTCACCGGCGGAGACCACCGCCGCGCAGCCGTCGGCCAGCGGCACCGCCGTCGCGTCGGCCTGGACCACTGTCACGCCGTGCGCGGCGGCCTGGTCGAGCGCGGAGCGGGTCAGGTCGACCCCGACGTGGCGGTAACCCTTGCCGGCCAGGTGCGGCGCCAGCAGCCCGGCGCCACAGCCCAGGTCGACGAGCAGGTCGTCCGGGGTGGACGCCGCTGGTACCAGCGCCGCCCGGGCCCGGGCCAGCCAGTGCAGCATCGCGAACGCGCCGTCCGGCCGCCACCACTCGCCGGCCAGGTCGTCGTACTGCCGGGGGTCGTTCGGCGGCAGCACCCGGTACGGAGTGGACACCGGCGACGCGTCGGGCATGCGTCGAGCGTGGCACGACTGCCCGGTAACGACCAGACTTCCCTTATGTCGACACGGGTGTTAGGGCTGGTCAGGGCGAGCCATCCGGAGCCCGCGGCGGCGGTCACGGTGGTCGCCGCGCTGCTCGCCGCCGGTGTCGGGCACTCGGCGGCGGGTGTCGTGCTCGTGGCGCTGACGGTGCTGGCAAGCCAGCTCGCGGTCGGGTGGAGCAACGACCTGATCGACGCCGAGCGGGACGCCGCTGTGGGGCGTACCGACAAACCGGTGACCACCGGCGAGGTCGCCCGTCCGACGCTGGCCCGGGCCACGGCGGTGGCCGCCGTCGCCGTGCCGGTGCTCGCGCTGGCCGGCGGCCCGGCCGCGGCGGCCTGCGCCACGCTGGGCCTCGTCTCCGCGCTGCTCTACAACCGGCCGCTGAAGTCGACGCCGGTGTCGGTGCTGCCCTACGCGGTCTCGTTCGGCGCGCTGCCCGCGTTCGTGGTGCTGGCGCTGCCCGGCTCGCCGGTGCCCCCGGCCTGGCTGGTGGCCGCCGCCGCGCTACTCGGCGCCGGCGCGCACTTCGCGAACGTGCTGCCGGACCTGGCCGACGACGCCCGGACCGGGGTGCGCGGCCTGCCGCACCGGCTCGGGCCGGTGGGCAGCCGGCTGGCCGCCGCCGGGCTGCTGCTCGCGGCCACCGTCGCGCTGGTCCTCGGCCCGCCCGGGCCGCCGTCGTGGACCGGCCTGTCGGCGGTCGCCGCCGCCGTCGCCGTGCCGGCGGTCGGCTGGTACGCGGGACGCGCGACAGCCGGACGCTCGGCGACCGCCTTCCGGGCGGTCCTGGTGGTGGCGCTCATCGATGTGGTGCTGCTGGTGACGAGCGGCCGGGTGGTCTGAGGAGTCCACTCCGAGGTGGCATTGCCGGGTCCGCGTGCGGGCCTCGATCAGCTCCAACTACCCTGGAGCGCGGTCTGCGCGGGTATGGCCACCCCGTGCCCGGTGGTCGACCGGGCGGGGATCGTGACGAGGAGGACCGACGTGACGCGCTCGATCAGGGGTTCCCGGGGGCCGGCCCTGCTGCTGGCCGGCACGGCGGCGGCGAGCCTGCTGCTGTCCGGGTGCGGCGCCGGGCAGATTTCCGAGACCGCCAACAAGATCCCGTCGGTACAGGGCGTCAACGTCCAGACCTCCGACAACCTCTTCAAGGTGCGCGGGCTCTACGTGCAGTTCCCGGGCCCGAAGGGTTACGAGGCCGGGTCGAACGCGCCGGTCAACGTGGTGATCTACAACGACAGCGAGAAGCCGGTGACAGTGACGGTCACCACCGACAGCGCGCGGGAGATCGTGCTCACCGGCTCCGGCGCGGGTGAGAGCGGCGCGGCCACCCCGACCGGTTCGCCCACCGAGCCGGTCACCACCTCGCCGACCGCGAGCGACCCGAGCGCGTCGCCGAGCCAGTCGCTGGAGGTGACCGGGTCGCCGTCGGCCAGCCCGTCGCCGAGCGAGAGCGAGTCCGCGCCCGCCGGTCAGCCGGCCCGGATCGAGATCCCGGCCCTCAGCTACGCCCAGCTCAACGCCGGCAACCCGCGGTTCCTCCAGCTCGTCGGCCTGAACGAGAAGCTGCTCGTCGGCCAGCAGGTCAACCTGACCTTCGACTTCGGCGACGGCAGGGTCGTCAAGACCCCGGCGCCGATCGGCATCCCGCTGACCCCGGAGGCCACGCCGTCGAAGATCGTGAACCCGCGTGAGCACGCGGGTGAGGACGGCGGCGCCGAGGGCGGCCACTGACCTCTCCCCTCCTTCCGTCGGCACCGCCGCCGTGGCCAGCGCCACGCCGGCGGTGTCGCCGTTTCGGGTGGGCTTTCGTCGTACGGGCCGGTTAGCGTCCGGTGGTGACCACGCCCCGATCGACCCCCTCCCGTGCCGGCGCCGGCCGCGGTCGCGCCGCCACCCGCGAACCCCGCCCGGCCTACGAGTGCGACGCCTGCGGCCACCAGCCCCCGAAGTGGGTGGGCCGGTGCCCCGAGTGCGGCGAGTGGGGTTCGGTGGTCGAGTGCACGGTCACCGGCCCGATGGTCTCCGGCCGGGTAGTCAGCTCGCGGATGCCGGCCGAACCGGCCCGGCCGATCGCCACGATCAGCGCCGCGCCGGCCCGGGCCCGTCCCACCGGTGTGAGCGAGCTCGACCGGGTGCTCGGCGGCGGCCTGGTCCCCGGCGCTGTGGTGCTGCTCGCCGGTGAGCCCGGGGTGGGCAAGTCGACGCTGCTGCTCGACGTGGCCCAGCAGTGGGCGGCCGGTGCCGGCAGCCCGTCGCTGGTGGTCAGCGGCGAGGAGTCGGTCAGCCAGGTGCGGCTGCGCGCCGAGCGGATGGGCACCCTGCACGACCAGCTCTATCTGGCCGCCGAGAGCGACCTGTCGGCGGTGCTCGGCCACCTCGACGCGGTCAAGCCGGGGCTGCTGGTGCTCGACTCGGTGCAGACCATCTCGACCACCGGCACCGAGGGCGTGCCGGGCGGCGTCACCCAGGTCCGCGCGGTCACCGCCGCCCTGGTCGCGGTGGCCAAGGAGCGCGGCATCGCCACCGTGCTGGTCGGGCACGTCACCAAGGACGGCCAGGTGGCCGGTCCTCGCGTGCTGGAGCACCTGGTCGACGTGGTGCTGCACTTCGAGGGCGACAAGCACTCCTCGCTGCGCATGGTGCGCGGCGTGAAGAACCGCTTCGGCGCGGCCGACGAGGTGGGCTGCTTCGAGATGCACGAGGGCGGCATCAGCAGCCTGGCCGACCCGTCCGGCCTGTTCCTGACCCGCTACTCCGAACCGGTGCCGGGCACCTGCGTGACGGTGGCGATGGAGGGGCGCCGGGCGCTGGTGACCGAGGTGCAGGCGCTGATCGGGGCCACCGTGGCCGGCTCGCCGCGGCGTACCGTCTCCGGCCTCGACAGCGCCCGGCTCGCGATGGTCCTCGCGGTGCTCCAGCGCCGCACCGAGCGGCTCACGCTGCACGACCGGGAGGTCTTCGCCGCCACCGTCGGCGGCATCCGGGTGGTGGAGCCGGCGGCCGACCTGGCGGTGGCGCTCGCTGTCGCCTCCGGCGGGCTCAACCTGGCGCTCAACCCGCATCTGGTGGCCATCGGCGAGGTGGGTCTCACCGGCGAGGTCCGTCGCGTCGGCGCGGTGCCCCGGCGGCTGGCCGAGGCCGCCCGGCTCGGCTTCCGGCTGGCTCTCGTGCCGCCCGGGTGCGGGCCGGAGAGCAGCGGCGCCGGGCCGGAGAACATGCGCGTGATCGAGGTCACCGACGTGCGTGCCGCACTCCAGGCGGCCGCCCGCGCGTCGGCGGAGTGACACGGTGGCATCCGCCGGGCGTTTCCGGGCAGGCCACGCAGGCCACGCAGGCCACGCCGACCCGCCCGAGCCGGGCATCGTGACACATCACAGTAACCACGAGAGCACCCACCGCATGGCAGTCCGTAGACTGTGCCCGTGCCGATCGACCGCGATGCCACCAAGCCCGCAACGGCGACGCCGCACGCCCGTACCGGCGCCGTGAGCGGCAACCCCGCTCGTGCCATCAGCGTGAGCGTCAACGGAAGCGTCGGCGGCGGGGCCGGCGCCGATCCGCTGCGCGCCAACCTCGCCCTGATGGCTCCCGGCACCGCCCTGCGGGACGGCCTGGAGCGGATCCTGCGCGGCCGCACCGGCGCGCTGATCGTGCTCGGCTACGACAAGGTGGTCGAGCAGATCTGCACCGGCGGCTTCCCGATGGACGTGGAGTTCTCCGCCACCCGGGTCCGTGAGCTGTGCAAGATGGACGGCGCGGTGGTGCTGTCCAGCGACGGCACCCGGATCGTGCAGGCCGGCGCGCACCTGATGCCGGACCCGTCCATCCCCACCGAGGAGTCCGGCACCCGGCACCGCACCGCCGAGCGGGTGGCCCGGCAGACCGGCTACCCGGTCATCTCGGTCAGCCAGTCGATGCGGATCATCAGCCTCTACGTCAACGGTCAGCGGCACGTGCTCGACGACTCGGCGGCCATCCTGTCCCGCGCCAACCAGGCGCTCGCCACGCTGGAGCGCTACAAACTGCGGCTGGACGAGGTCTCCGGCACGCTCTCCGCGCTGGAGATCGAGGATCTGGTCACCGTCCGCGACGCGGTGGCGGTGGTGCAGCGGCTGGAGATGGTCCGGCGGATCGCCGACGAGATCGCCGGCTACGTGGTGGAGCTGGGCACCGACGGCCGCCTGCTGGCCCTTCAGCTCGACGAGCTGATGGCCGGCGTGGACGCCGACCGCACTCTGGTCATCCGCGACTACCTGCCGACCGGCCGCAAGTCGCGCACGCTCGACGAGGCGCTCGTCGAGCTCGACCTGCTCAGCGCCACCGAGCTCATCGACCTCGTGGCGGTGGCGAAGGCGATCGGCTACCCGTCCGCCTCGGACGCGCTCGACGCGGCGGTCAGCCCGCGCGGGTTCCGCCTGCTGGCCAAGGTGCCCCGGCTGCCGGTCGCCGTCGTCGACCGGCTGGTGGTGCACTTCGGCAGCCTCCAGCGGCTGCTCGGCGCGACTGTGGAAGACCTCCAGGCGGTCGAGGGCGTGGGCGACGCCCGCGCCCGCGGTGTCCGCGAGGGCCTGTCCCGGCTCGCCGAGGCGAGCATCCTCGAACGGTACGTCTGACCGACCGCTCAGCCGGTGATGGTCAGCTTCACCGGCTCGCTGATCTTGGTGCCGACGCGGGCGAACACCTGGTACGCGCCGATCGCGGCGAAGTCGCCGCCGGCCAGCCCGCTCGCGCACCTGTTGTCCAGCCGCCCGTTCCAGCCCAGCTCGTAGGAGCGCTCGAAGTTCGGCGTGAACGACTGGACGTCCGAGCCCTTGCCGGTGCCGCAGGTGTCCGACGACCAGATCTTCTCCGCGCCCGACTTGACGTACAGCTCCTGGAGGTCGGCGCCGACGTCGCGGCTGCACGTACGGTTCGACACGTTCTTGACCTTCAGGCGCAGCGTGACCACGGTGCCCCGCTGGGCGGTGGGCGGCACCGCGACCGGCGTCACCAGCAGCTCGGAGTCGGTGCAGGTGCCGTCGTCGGAGACCGGCTGACCGGTCGCGCCACCGTTGCCGGTGCCGCCCCCGTTGTTCGCGCCCCCGCCGTCGTTCCCGCCGCCGGTGTTCTCGCCGCCTGTGTTCCCGCCGCCGTTGTTCGCGCCGCCGCCCCCGGTGTCGCCCGGTGCCGGCGACGGGCTGCCCGACTGCGGAGTCAGCACCGAGCCGGACGGGTCGGGCTGAGCCCCGGCGGAACCGGTCGGGGACGGGTCGGTGCCCGGCGCGCCGGTGTTGCGATCCGTACCGGTGCAGGAATACAGCAGGACAATCAGGAAGAGCAGCCCCGCTCCGAGCACGACGGCACGACGCCGCCAGTACACGGCAGGGGGCAGGGGGCCGACCGTCAGACGCATGATGCGCCTACCGTAGCCGCGCGGCGCACGGCTCGCCGGTCCGACGCGCCGGGAACCCGCCGCCGTACGGCCACCGTCGTCCACACTGGATTCCTACCGCCACCGTCAGAGGTAGACCTTGCGCTGGTAGATCGCGTGCGCGCCGGCCACCCGGTCGAGGAAGAGCAGCCCCGCGCAGTGGTCGATCTCGTGCTGGAGCGCCCGCGCCTCGAAGCCGTCCGTCACCAGGCGGACCGGCTCGCCGCTGCCGGGAAGCGCACCCTCGACGACCAGGCGGCTGGCCCGCTTCACGTCGCCGGTCAGGTCCGGCACCGACATGCAGCCCTCCCGGCCGGCCTTCCACCGGGACGCCTCCACCACGCGCGCGTTGCAGAGCACGAACGTGCCGTGCACGGTGACCGCCTTCGGGTGCCCCGTCACGTCCACCGCGAACACCTGCGCGCTCACCCCGACCTGCGGCGCCGCCAGTCCCACGCAACCGGGCGAGACGCGCATGGTGGCCACCAGGTCGGCGGCGAGGCGCACCACCTCGGCAGACGTCGGGTCGACCTCCGGGCCCGGTCGGCTCAGCACCGGCTCCGGCGCGGTGACCACCGCCCGTACCGCGCCGGGGATGCCGAGCTTCTCCGGGGTCCAGCCGCCCAGGCCCGCGTACTCCGGCCCGGTCACAGCAGATCCGTGTCCGCCGGGCGGAGGCTGACCCCCACGCCCAGCTCCGCGGCGACCCGGGTGAGCCGGCCGGCCACCTCGTCCGACACACCGGGCGGCAACTCGACCTCGGCCACCACCACGTAGAGCGAACCGGTGAGCCGGGTGCTCAGGTCGGTCACGTTCCCGCCCGCGTCGGTGAGCACCCGGGTCATGGCCGCGACGATGCCCATCCGGTCGGCGCCGTGCACCGCCAGCACGTACGGCTCCCCGGTGGGCTCGCTGCCGCCGTCGGGCGTGACCGCGCGTACGGTCGCCAGCAGGTGCCCGTCGGCGGCGAGCGGGGCCAGCGCGGCCTCGACGTCGGCGGCGGCCGGGCCCACGCAGATCAGCGTCATCGCGAAGTGTCCACGCAGCCGGGTCATCGTCGAGTCGGTGAGGTTCGCGCCGAGCCGGGCGAGGACCTCCGCGACGTCGGCCACGATGCCCGGCCGGTCCCGGCCGATGACGGTGATCGCGAGCTCGTTCATTCGGACATTCTGCCCCGTCGCCCATGATCGATCGCGCCCGGCCACCCGGCCCGCCCAACCTGCGGGAAAGACAGCCGTGACATGATCGGCGACGCGATGTCCGATCCCACATTCGCCACCCAGGTCAGCCGGTGGTACGAGCGCAACGCCCGCGACCTGCCCTGGCGCAAGCCCGGCATCGGCGCCTGGGCGATCCTGGTCAGCGAGGTCATGCTCCAGCAGACCCCCGTGGTCCGGGTGGTACCGGCCTGGGAGGCGTGGCTGGCGCGCTGGCCCGAGCCGCGCGCGCTCGCCGAGGACACCCCGGCCGAGGCGATCCGGATGTGGGGACGGCTCGGCTACCCCCGCCGGGCGGTACGCCTGCGCGAGTGCGCGGCGGCGATCGTGGAGCGCCACGGCGGCGTGGTGCCCGACCGGCTCGATCAACTGCTGGCGCTACCCGGTGTCGGCACGTACACGGCCCGCGCGGTCGCGGCGTTCGCGTACGGGCAGCGGCACCCGGTGGTGGACACGAACGTCCGGCGCGTGGTGTCCCGGGCGATCGCCGGAGAACCCGACGCCGGCCCCACCACCCGCCCGGCCGACCTGGTCGCCACCGAGGAACTGCTGCCGATCGAGCCGCCTGACGCCGCGCTGGCCAGCGCCGCCTTCATGGAACTCGGCGCTGTCGTCTGCACCGCCCGCGCGCCGCGCTGCGCGATCTGCCCGGTCGAGTCGAGCTGTGCCTGGCGGGCTTCTGGACAGGCCGCCCCCACGGGACCGACCCGCCGGCCGCAGCGTTACGCCGGCACCGACCGGCAGGTACGCGGACTGCTGCTCGCGGTGCTGCGGGAGTCCACCGGCCCGGTGCCGCACCAGCGGCTGGACCAGGTCTGGCACGACGACGTCCAGCGGGCGCGAGCGCTGGCCGGCCTGGTCACCGACGGCCTGGTGGAACCGGTGGGCGAGGAGTCGTTCCGCCTGGCCGGAGACGGCCCCGCCGTCCCCCTCCCCTGACCGCCCCCGCCCGACCCCCGCCCCGCCCCGCCCCGCCCCGCCCCGCCCCCGCCCCGCCCTCGGCTCGCCCCGTTGATCATGAAGTTAGCGGCGACAAATAGGGCGCCAAGTGCGGTCAACTTCATGATCGACCAGGGCTAGGGCGGGCGGGGCTGGGGCGTGCGGGCGGCGGCAGCAGGCGGGGCGGCCGGCACCCTGGGGAGCGGTGGGTGGGCATGGGAAAGGCGACGGCCCCGGTGGCTTTCGCCTACCGGGGCCGTCGCCCTCGAACTGTGCGGACTTATGCGGCGTCGTCCGCGCCGGTGGCGGCGGTGCCGCCGAGGTCCGCCGGGACCGCGTCCGGCACGGCGTCCGGCCGGTCCGCGCCCCGGAAGACGAGCTTGGACTTGTCGATGTCCTCCGGGTCGCCCTCGCAGTCCACGACCACGATCTGACCCGGGGTCAGCTCGTTGAAGAGGATCCGCTCGGACAGGTTGTCCTCGATGTCGCGCTGGATCGTGCGGCGCAGCGGCCGCGCACCCAGCACCGGGTCGAAGCCCTTCTTCGCGAGGTACTTCTTCGCGTTGTCGGTCAGCTCCAGACCCATGTCCTTGTTCCGCAGCTGGGTCTCGATCCGGGCGATCATGATGTCGACGATCGACAGGATCTCCAGCTGACGCAGCTGGTGGAAGACGATGGTGTCGTCGATCCGGTTCAGGAACTCGGGCCGGAAGTGCTGCTTGAGCTCGTCGTTGACCTTCTGCTTCATCCGGTCGTAGTTCGACTCGGAGTCCTCAGAGGCCTGGAAGCCCAGCGACACCGCCTTGGCGACGTCACGCGTACCGAGGTTGGTGGTCAGGATGATGACCGTGTTCTTGAAGTCCACGATCCGGCCCTGGCCGTCGGTGAGGCGCCCGTCCTCCAGGATCTGGAGGAGCGTGTTGAACACGTCCGGGTGGGCCTTCTCGATCTCGTCGAAGAGGACCACCGAGAACGGCCGGCGACGCACCTTCTCGGTCAGCTGCCCGCCCTCGTCGTAGCCGACGTAGCCGGGAGGGGCACCGACGAGCCGGGACACCGTGTACCGGTCGTGGAACTCCGACATGTCCAGCTGGATGAGGGCGTCCTCGCTGCCGAACAGGAACTCGGCCAGCGCCTTGGACAGCTCGGTCTTACCGACACCGGACGGGCCGGCGAAGATGAACGAGCCGGAGGGGCGCTTCGGGTCCTTCAGGCCGGCGCGGGTACGCCGGATCGCCTTCGAGACGGCCTTGACCGCGTCCTCCTGGCCGATGACGCGCTTGTGCAGCTCGTCCTCCATGCGCAGCAGGCGCGAGGTCTCCTCCTCGGTCAGCTTGTAGACCGGGATACCGGTCCAGTTGCCGAGCACCTCGGCGATCTGCTCGTCGTCGACCTCGCTGACGACGTCCAGGTCACCGGCCTTCCACTCCTTCTCCCGCTGAGCCTTCTGCCCCAGCAGCTGCTTCTCGGTGTCGCGCAGCTGGGCGGCCCGCTCGAAGTCCTGCGCGTCGATCGCGGACTCCTTGTCGCGGCGCACCTGGGCGATGCGCTCGTCGAAGTCGCGCAGGTCCGGCGGCGCGGTCATCCGGCGGATGCGCATCCGCGCGCCCGCCTCGTCGATCAGGTCGATCGCCTTGTCCGGCAGGAACCGGTCGGAGATGTACCGGTCGGCGAGCGTGGCGGCGGCGACCAGCGCGGCGTCGGTGATGGAGACGCGGTGGTGCGCCTCGTAGCGGTCCCGCAGGCCCTTGAGGATCTCGATGGTGTGGGCCAGCGACGGCTCACCCACCTGGATCGGCTGGAAACGACGCTCCAGAGCGGCGTCCTTCTCCAGGTGCTTGCGGTACTCGTCGAGCGTGGTGGCGCCGATGGTCTGCAGCTCACCACGGGCCAGCATCGGCTTGAGGATGCTGGCGGCGTCGATCGCGCCCTCGGCCGCGCCCGCACCGACGAGGGTGTGGATCTCGTCGATGAACAGGATGATGTCGCCGCGCGTACGGATCTCCTTGAGCACCTTCTTCAGGCGCTCCTCGAAGTCACCGCGGTAGCGGGAACCGGCGACCAGGGCACCGAGGTCGAGGGTGTAGAGCTGCTTGTCCTTCAGCGTCTCGGGCACCTCGCCCTTGATGATCTTCTGGGACAGGCCCTCCACCACGGCGGTCTTGCCGACGCCGGGCTCACCGATCAGCACCGGGTTGTTCTTGGTGCGGCGGGACAGCACCTGCATGACCCGCTCGATCTCCTTCTCGCGCCCGATGACCGGGTCGAGCTTGCCCTCGCGGGCGGCCTGGGTCAGGTTGCGGCCGAACTGGTCCAGCACGAGGCTGGTCGACGGCGCGGCCTCACCCGGGGCGGCACCGGCAGCGGCCGGCTCCTTGCCCTGGTAGCCGGAGAGCAGCTGGATGACCTGCTGGCGCACCCGGTTCAGGTCGGCGCCCAGCTTCACCAGGACCTGGGCGGCGACGCCCTCGCCCTCGCGGATCAGGCCGAGCAGGATGTGCTCGGTGCCGATGTAGTTGTGGCCGAGCTGCAGCGCCTCGCGCAGCGACAGCTCCAGCACCTTCTTGGCCCGCGGCGTGAACGGGATGTGCCCGCTCGGCGCCTGCTGGCCCTGGCCGATGATCTCCTCGACCTGCTGGCGCACGCCCTCCAGGGAGATGCCGAGGCTCTCCAGGGCCTTGGCCGCGACACCCTCACCCTCGTGGATCAGGCCCAGCAGGATGTGTTCCGTACCGATGTAGTTGTGGTTGAGCATCCGGGCCTCTTCTTGGGCCAGGACGACAACCCGTCGCGCTCGGTCGGTGAACCGCTCGAACATGCCCTCGTGCTCCTCACGTGCCGTGCGCCTTGATGGTCAGATCTCGGCGGGGCCGGTGCGCGGACGTCCGGGACGGGCGTCCGTGCCTCCTTACTCTATCGCCGCGGACCGTCTTCGCTGAGGTCGTGTGCCCCCGCGAATGCCCGTTCCGACGTCGTTTCTGACAACCGTCCACGCTCAGGAGGTGTTCCGGGGCCCCTGCCTGTACGCGCAGAGCGAAATTCGACCGGCACCCGAACGGCCGGCCGAGTGAACCGGAGGCGGCAACCGATGCGTCCGCCGGGTCGTCCACAGCCTGTGGATGAAGTCTCCACCGCCTGTGGACAACCATCCCCGGCGGGGGTTTCTTCCCGTCCGCCGCGAGCGAGGGCGGCACGGTGGGCCGGACCGGACATCCGGCACAGGGGCGACGGGAACGGGACGGCTGGGCGCAACCGTGACCCCGGTACGGAAACGGCGACGCCGGCCCGGAGTGGCACTCCGGTCCGGCGTCGCGTCGCCCGTGACGAGGGTGGGGTCAGTGCCCCGCCTTCGCGTGGTACTCGTCCACGATCTCCTGCGGGATCCGCCCCCGGTCGGAGATGTCCTTGCCGGCCTTCTTGGCCCACTCGCGGATGGCCCGGTTCTGCTCGCGGTCGGCGGTCGCGCCGCCCCGGCCCCGAGCGGCCCGGCCACCGACGACCACACCCCCGCGACCGACCTTCGTTCCGTTCGCGATGTACGGCGCGAATACGTCGCGCAATTTCCCGGCGTTGGAAGCGGAGAGGTCGATCTCGTACTGCACGCCGTCGAGCGCGAACTTGACGGTCTCGTCAGCGTCCCCGCCGTCCAGGTCATCGACCAGCTTGTGAATGATCTGCTTGGCCACGTCCCACATTCCTTTCGAGCAGGGTTGTACTCCTGCAATACACCGAGCACAATAACCCGTCCGGCGCTTGTTCCGTCAATAGGACGGGGTAACGAGCCGGAGAAGGCTTGCGGGGAGCACCTACTCGGGCCGGACCAACGGGAACAGGATCGTTTCCCGAATTCCGAGCCCCGTCAGTGCCATCAGCAGCCGGTCGATTCCCATTCCCATGCCGCCGGACGGCGGCATTCCGTACTCCATGGCCCGGAGAAAGTCCTCGTCCAGTCGCATCGCCTCGTCGTCGCCGCGCGCCGCGAGCTGCGCCTGGGCCACCAGCCGTTCCCGCTGCACGACCGGGTCGACCAGCTCCGAGTACGCGGTGCCCAGCTCGAATCCGAGCACGTAGAGGTCCCACTTCTCGGCCAGGCCCGGCTCGCTGCGGTGGGCCCGGGTCAACGGGCTGGTCTCCTCCGGGTAGTCCATGACGAACGTCGGCGCCTGAAGGGACGGCACGACCAGTTCCTCGAACAACTCCTCGGCCAGCTTGCCCGGTCCCCACTTCGGGTCGACGGAGAGACCGACCTTGTCCGCGTACTCGACCAGGCGTGCCCTTTCGGTGCGGACGGTGACCTCCTCACCGAGCGCTTCGGAAAGAACACCGAACAGCGTCACCGACCGCCACTCGCCGCCCAGATCGAACTCACGCCCGTCGGCGTGGGTCACCACCGTGGAGCCGGCGACCGCTACTGCGGCCTGCTGTACGAGATTTCGGGTCAGCTCGGCCATCGTGTGGTAGTCGCCGTACGCCTGGTACGCCTCCAGCATCGCGAACTCGGGCGAGTGCGAAGAGTCGATGCCCTCATTACGGAAGTTGCGGTTGATCTCGAAGACGCGGTCCACGCCACCGACCACCGCACGCTTGAGAAACAGTTCCGGCGCGATTCGCAGATACAGATCCGTGTCGAGCGCATTGCTGTGGGTCACGAATGGGCGGGCCGCCGCGCCGCCGTGCAGCAGTTGCAGCATCGGCGTCTCGACCTCGATGAAGTCCTGCCCGTGCAGGGTGTCGCGCAGACTGCGGACGGCGGTGGCCCGGGTGCGGACCATCTGCCGGGCCTGCGGGCGGACCACCAGGTCCACGTAGCGCTGGCGGACCCGGGACTCCTCGCTGAGCGGCTTGTGCGCCACCGGCAGCGGGCGCAGCGCCTTGGCGGTCACCGCCCACTCCTCGGCGAGAACGGACAGCTCGCCGCGCCGGCTGGTGATCACCTCGCCGGTGACGCCCACGTGGTCGCCGAGGTCGACCAGACGCTTCCAGTCCCCCAGCCGCTCGGCGCCGACCCGGTCCAGCGAGAGCATCGCCTGGACCTCGGTGCCGTCACCGTCCCGCAGCGTCGCGAAGCAGAGCTTGCCGGTGTTGCGAATGAAGATCACCCGGCCGGTGACCGAGACCCGGTCGCCGGTGGCCGTGTCGGTGGGCAGGTCGCCGTAGCGCTCCCGCAGCTGCGCGAGCGTGGTGGTCCGCGGGAAACCCACCGGGTACGGCTCGACGCCCTCGGCGAGCATCCGGTCCCGCTTCTCCCGGCGGACCTTCATCTGCTCGGGAAGGTCGTCGGCGGGGTCTGTTGGCAGGGCGTTCTGCTCGGTCACGGCACGCTTCCTCAGGCCTTGGGGACATCGGCGGGGTCAGCACATGAGCGTACTCAAGCGCCGTGGCGGCCGTTACGGGATAACCTGCCCGCCATGACCGACCCCACTGCGGCGCTCTCGTTCGGTGCGGCCGCGGCCGAGTACGACCGTTTCCGTCCCCGTTATCCGGAGGCGGCGTTGCGCTGGGCACTGGACGGGCTGCACGACGCCCGGGTGGTCGATCTCGGCGCCGGCACCGGCATCCTCACCCGCGGGCTCCTGGCGCTGACCGGGCCGGTGGCTCAGGTCGTACCCGTGGAACCGGATCCGGGGATGCGGGCGCAACTGGCCGCCGCGACGCCGGGTGCGACGGCGCTCGCCGGCAGCGCCGAGGCGGTGCCGCTGCCGGACGGGTCGGCGGACGCGGTGCTGGCCGGGCAGGCCTACCACTGGTTCGACAGGGAGCGGGCGCACGCCGAGGTGGCCCGCGTGCTGCGCCCGGGCGGCACGTTCGCGCCGGTCTGGAACATCCGGGACGAGCGGGTCGGCTGGGTGGCGGAGCTGACCCGGATCGCCCACCTCGGCGACAACGCGGGCGACGTGACCCAGCGGTACGCGGACTTCGGCGCCGCCTTCACCGCTGTCGAGGTGGGCGAGTTCCCGCACGCCACCACGCTCACGCCGGACGAGGTGGTGGGCATGCTGCACACCCGCTCGTTCTGGCTGACCGCCGACACGGACGAGCGGCGGCGGGTCGACGCGGAGCTGGCGGAGCTGTTCGCCGGCCACCCCGACCTGGCCGGCCGGGACGCCGTGGAGCTGCCGTACCGCACGATGGTGCTCCGGGCACGCCGGCGTTAAGAAGGGGCCCCTCCTCTACCGGAGGCGTTAACAGGGGGCCCTTCCTTGCACCTCAGACGTTGCGGTCGTAGACCATCCGCAGGCCGATCAGCGTGATCATCGGCTCGTGGTGGGTGATGGTGTGGCACTCGCCGAGCACCAGCGAGGCCAGGCCGCCGGTGGCGATGACCGCCTTCACGCCGCCCAGCTCCTCGGACATCCGCTCGACGATCCGGTCCACCTGGCCGGCGAAGCCGAAGTAGAGCCCGGCCTGGAGGCACTCGACGGTGTTCTTGCCGATCACCGAGCGCGGGCGGGTCGCCTCCACCTTGCGCAGCTGGGCCGCGCGGGCGGCCAGCGCGTCGAAGGAGATCTCGATGCCGGGCGCGAACGCCCCGCCGAGGAACTCCCCACGGCTGCTGACCAGGTCGAAGTTGGTGGTGGTGCCGAAGTCGACGACGATCGACGGCCCGCCGTAGAGCGTGTACGCGGCCAGCGTGTTCACCACCCGGTCCGCGCCCACCTCCTTCGGGTTGTCGATGGCGAGCTGCACGCCCGTCCGGACACCCGGCTCGACGATCACGCTGGGCAGGTCGGCGTAGTACCTGTCGAGCATGGTGCGCAGCGAGCGCAGCGCGGCCGGCACGGTCGAGCAGGCGGCCACGCCGGTGATCTCCACGGCGTCCCCGGCGAGCAGTCCACGGAACATCAGACCCAGCTCGTCCGCTGTGGAACGGGCGTCGGTCTTGATCCGCCACGAATGCACCAGCTTGTCGCCGTCGAAGGTCGCCAGCACGGTGTTCGTGTTTCCGATGTCGATGCAGAGCAGCACAGCGGCAGCCTAGACGTCACGCAGGTCGAGGGCGATGTCCAGGATCGGCGACGAGTGGGTGAGCGCGCCGACCGAGAGGAAGTCGACGCCCGTCGCGCCGTACTCGGCGGCCATCGGCAGCGTCAGCCCTCCGGTGGCCTCCAGCTCCGCCCGGTCGCCCACCGACGCCACCACCTCGCGCAGCTGCGCCGGGGTCATGTTGTCCAGCAGCAGGAACCGCGCCCCCGCCTCGACCGCCTCCACCGCCTCGGCCGGCGTATCCACCTCCACCTGCACCGCGACGTCGGGGAACGCCTCCCGGACCCGGCGGAACGCGGCAGCGATCCCGCCCGCCGCGACCTTGTGGTTGTCCTTGATCATGGCGACGTCGTACAGGCCCATCCGCTTGTTGGTGCCGCCACCGGCCCGGACCGCGTACTTCTCCAGCGCCCGCAGGCCCGGCGTGGTCTTGCGGGTGTCCAGCACCATCGCCTTCGTGCCGGCCAGCGCGTCGGCCCAGGCCCGGGTGTGTGTCGCCACCCCGGACATGCGGGACAGCAGGTTCAGCGCCGTCCGCTCGGCGGTCAGCAGCAGCCGGGTCGGCCCGGTCACGGTGGCCAGCACGTCGCCGCGGGCCACCCGCTGTCCGTCGCCTGCCACGAGCGAGACCTCGACCGTACGCCCCGCGCCGGTCACCTCGCCGACGAGCTCGAACACGGCGGCGGCGACGGGCAGCCCGGCCACCACGCCGTCGGCGCGCGCCACCAGATCGGCTGTGTCGTGCTGGTCGTCAGGGATGGTGGCCACGCTCGTCACGTCGAGGAAGCCGGGCCCCAGATCCTCGTGCAGCGTGTCGACGATGACGTGCCGGACCCGCTCCGGGTCCAGGCCGCCGTCCCGCAGCGCCCGCTCCGTCGACTCCCTCATGACTGGTTCTCCTCCCAGCGCTCGGCCACCCGGCCGTCCGTACCCACCTCGGCCACCAGGTGGCCCAGCCACCGCTCGTCGGCCGTCGGGAAGTCCTCCCGCCAGTGGCAGCCCCGCGTCTCCTGGCGCGCGTACGCGGCGGCGACCAGCGTCGACGCCACAGTCAGCAGGTTCGTCGCCTCCCAGTCGGCGGTACGCGGCACGCCCCGGCCCGCGCCCAGCCCGGTGAGCGTGGCGGCGGTGGCCTCCAGCGTCTGCGCCGACCGGAGCACTCCCGCGCCCCGCGTCATCGCCCGTTGCAGCTCCGCCGTACCGGCCGCCGGCACCAGCGCGCCCGGACCGCCCACCCAGGCACCGGTCTCCGCCGGGCGGGCCTGCTCGGGCAGTCCGGCGGCGATGTCCTCGGCGATCCGGCGGGAGAAGACCAGCCCCTCCAGCAGCGAGTTGCTGGCGAGCCGGTTGGCGCCGTGCACGCCGGTGCAGGCGACCTCGCCGCACGCGTACAGGCCGGGGATGGAGGTGCGCCCGTGCAGGTCGGTCCGGACGCCGCCGGAGGCGTAGTGCGCGGCCGGCGCGACCGGGATCAGGTCGGTCGCCGGGTCCACGCCGATGGCCAGGCAGGACGCCACGATGGTGGGGAACCGCCGGGCGAGGAAGTCGCCGCCCAGGTGCCGGGCGTCCAGGAAGACGTGGTCGGCACCGGACGCGAGCAGCACCCGGTGGATGCCCTTGGCGACCACGTCCCGGGGGGCCAGCTCGGCCAGCTCGTGCTGGCCGACCATGAACCGCTTGCCGTCGCCGTCGACCAGGTGCGCGCCCTCGCCGCGCAGCGCCTCGGAGACCAGCGGCTGCTGGGCCAGCCCCGCGCCCGGACCGCCGGCCGGCACGATGAGCGCGGTCGGGTGGAACTGGACGAACTCCACGTCGGTGACTGCGGCGCCCGCGCGCAGCGCCAGCGCCACCCCGTCCCCGGTGGAGACCGCCGGGTTGGTGGTGGCGGCGAAGACCTGCCCCATGCCGCCGGTGGCCAGCACCACCGCGCGGCCGAGGATCGCGCCGACGCCGTCCTCGCTGCCCTCGCCGAGCACGTGCAGCGTGATGCCGCAGGCCGGGCCGAGCCCGTCCGGCCCGTCGCCGGGAGCGCGCAGCAGGTCCAGCACCAGCGCGTGCTCGACCAGCCGGATCCACGGATCGCGGCGGACCGCGTCGTGCAGCGCCCGCTGCACCTCCGCACCGGTGGCGTCGCCGCCCGCGTGCACGATCCGGTCGGCCCGGTGGCCGCCCTCCCGGGTCAGCATCAGCGAGCCGTCCGGGTTGCGGTCGAACTCCGCCCCGATCCGCATCAGCTCACGCAGCCGGGTCGGCCCCTCGGCCACCAGTGCGCGGACCGCCGCCGGGTCGCAGAGGCCGACGCCGGCGACCTCCGTGTCGTACGCGTGCGCGTCCGGCGTGTCCGCCGGGTCCAGCACGGCGGCGATCCCGCCCTGCGCCCAGCGGGTCGAGCCCTCGTCCATGTCGACCTTGGTGACCACCGTGACGTGCAGGCCGGCCTCGCGCAGGTGCAGCGCGGCGGTCAACCCGGCCACGCCGGAGCCGACCACGATCACGTCTGTCGTCTCCACCCAGCCGGGGGCGGGCGCGGCGAGCAGCCGGGGCAGCGCCGGCAGGTCGACGGTCGGTAGGTCCATGAGCACAGTCAACCCGAAGCGCACTCGGCTCGGGCGCGGGGGGCGTGACGAGTGCGGTCCGCTACCTCGTCCGGCGCGGGAGGCCGGCCGGTCCGGCGCCCTTGAGCGAGGTGGTGACCGTACGGTCACTGAGCCACAGGTAGCAGCGGACGCCCCGGTCGCCGACCGCCCAGCGACCGGCAGCGGGCGGACGGACCACCACGTCGCTGCGGTAGCGCAGCAGCCCGTCGGCCGGCACCCCGGCGTACCGGGCGATCACGCCGAAGCAGCCGTCGTAGAGGGGAACCCAGTCCTCCGGCTTCTTCGGGTACGGGCGGTCCGGCGCGGCCCACACGCCGACGAACTCGGCGTCGTGCGCGGCAGCACAGTCGACCGGGTTGAGCCGCTCCACGCGGTTCGTGTCCCGCACCGAGCGCTGGCAGCCCAGCCGCAGCGGGGAGGGCGTCTTGAGCGCGTCGCGCAGGCTGCCCGTCCGGGTGACCACGGTGGCCGCCGCCTCGACGGTGGTCAGCTCGGTCAGGTCGCACCGGTACCAGCGGGAGCCGGCCGTCCAGCCGGTGCCCGTCGGCACCGCCACTGCCAGCCGGAGCCGCCCGGCGCGCCAGTCGTCACCCACGTACCCGGCGGCCCGCTTGTCGCAGTCGGCGAACGCGGTACGCAGCTCGGGCGAGGCGAGCGGCGGCGGGGTGGGCCGGTCGGTGGTGAACGCGCCGACGTGCACGGTCTCCACCCGGTGCGGCAGCTCGCAGCCGACCGGCGCGTACGCGGCCAGGCCGACGCTCGCTGTGAAGTCGGCGACCTGGCAGACCCCGGCCGCCGGGGTGAACGGCCCGGGTGCGGTCATCGCGGCCCAGTCGTCGGTGAGGTCGCCGTCCAGCCCGCCGGCACCGGCGCAGCCGGTCAGGGCGGCGCTCGCGACCATCGCGGCGACCAGGAAGCTCATCGCACGGCGCATCGCGGCCTCCCCCAGCCGACGACCGTCGATCCCCGACGGTCCGCCCAGGGTAGCCGAAAATGACCTTCCGGTGACAGACCGCGTTTCCCGCCCGTCCGCCCCGTCGATCTTGCACTAGCCGCCCTCGCAAACCTGACAAAAGGGGGCGACGAGGGGGCCGCAACTGCAAGATCAACGGCGAGACGCGGCGGCGAGGGGGTTGGGGACGGGGGCGCCTGCGGTGCCGGGGGCCGCGGTCGCCGGGTCCGCCGAGAGGTCGACGACCTTGTTGTCGGCGTCGACGTGCACCACCCGGGGGCGGTACGCGCGGGCCTCGGCGTCGTCCATCTGCCCGTACGAGATCAGGATGACCAGGTCACCGGGGTGCACCAGGTGCGCGGCGGCGCCGTTGATGCCGATCACGCCGCTGCCCCGCTGCCCCGGGATCACGTACGTCTCCAGCCGGGCGCCGTTGGTGATGTCCACGATCGCGACCTGCTCGCCGGGGATCAGGTCCGCCGCGTCGAGCAGGTCCTCGTCCACAGTCACCGAGCCGACGTAGTGCAGGTCGGCCTGGGTCACGGTGGCCCGATGGATCTTCGACTTGAGCATGGTCCGCAGCATCGGGGTGCCTTTCCGCATTCGTGGTGGAGTTCAGGGACGCGGCGCGAGGTGGATCGCCGTGTTGTCGATCAGACGGGTGGCGCCGACCCAGGCCGCGATCAGCAGCCGGGCCGGGCCGGCGACCGGGCCGGGTTCCAGCTCGGTGTCGGTGAGCACCAGGTAGTCCAGGCGCGCGTCCGGCGCGTCGAAGGCCCGGTGCGCGGCGGCCAGCACCGCGCCCGCGTCCTCACCCCGCTCGGCCGCCGTCGCGCCGGCCCGCAACGCGGCGGACAGGCTCAGCGCGGTCTCCCGCTCGGGCGCCGACAGGTACCGGTTGCGGCTGGACATGGCCAGCCCGTCCGGTTCCCGTACGGTCGGCACGCCGACGATCTCGGTCGGCACGTCGAGGTCGCGGACCATCCGGCGGACCAGGGTGAGCTGCTGGTAGTCCTTCTCGCCGAAGAACGCCAGGTCGGGGCGGGTGAGCTGGAGCAGCTTCATCACCACGGTGAGCACGCCGTGGAAGAAGCCGGGACGGCTCAGGCCCTCCAGGTCCTCGCCGAGCGGACCCGGGTCGAGCCGCACCGTCGGGCGGCCCTCCGGGTACATCTCGGTCGCCGAGGGCGCGAACACCACGTCCACCCCGGCCCGGCGGCAGATCTCCAGGTCGGAGTCGAGCGTGCGCGGGTAGCGGTCGAAGTCCTCGTTCGGGCCGAACTGCAGCGGGTTCACGAAGATCGTGACGATGACGTGGCCGGCGCGCTCGCGGGCGGCCCGCAGCAGCGCCTCGTGCCCGGCGTGCAGCGCGCCCATGGTCATCACCACGCCGACCTGGCCGGCCATCGCCTCGCGGGCGGCCGCCAGTTCCTTGCGCGTGTGCAGCACCTCGGCCATCAGGCCGCCACCTCGATTCCGTCGAGCACGTTGCGCAGCGCGGCCGCGTCCGCCGGGCGAAGGCGGCCGACCGCGACGGCACGGTCCGCCGTCCGTCGTGCCAACGCCAGATACGCGGGTACGGATTCCGGCGCGGTCCGCGCCAGCCGGTCCAGATGCCGGCGTACGGTGCCCGCGTCGCCGCGCGACACCGGGCCGGTGAGCGCGTCGTCGCCCAGCCGCAGCGCGTTCTCCAGGGCGGCCCGCAGCAGCGGGGCGAGCACCTTCTCCGGCCGCTCCACCCCGGCGTCGCGCAGCCGGTCGGCGGCCTCGTTGACGAGCGTCACCAGGTGGTTCGCGCCGTGCGCGAGCGCCGCGTGGTAGAGCGGCCGGTCGTTCTCACCGACCCACTCCGGTACGCCGCCCAGGTCGGCCACCAGCCGGGCCGCGAACGGGCGCAGCTCGGCCGGGGCGGTCACCCCGTAGGAGATGCCGGGCAGGCGGGACAGGTCGTCCGGCGTACCGGTGAAGGTCATCGCCGGGTGCAGCGCGAGCGGCCGGGCGCCCGCCTCGACGGCCGGGGCCAGCGCGGCGAGCCCGTGCGCGCCGGACGTGTGCGCCACCACCTGGCCGGGGCGCAGCGCGCCGCTCGCGGCCAGGTCAGCTACCACGCCCGCCAGTGCGTCGTCCGGGACCGCGACGATCAGCAGGTCGGCGGCGGCGCGCGCCACGGCGGACGCGGAACGGTGCGGGGTCTGCGGCAGCAGCAGCGCCAGCCGGGCCTTCGTCGCGCCCGAGGCGCCGGATGCGGCGACCACCCGGTGACCGGCTGCGGCGAGGGCCGCGCCCAGCACGGCGCCGACCCGGCCGGCGCCGAGGACGCCGACGGCGAGGGTACGCGGGAAGACGAGCGGGGCAGCGGTGGCCCGGGGGCGCAGCGGTGCGCTCATGGCAGCGATCCAGTCCTCGAAGGGGGTACCGGTCGATGGCAAGTATGCGCCCGGGTGACAGACCCGAAACAAGAAGGTGTGAAAACCTTCACCGACCGCCGGAAGCCGCTGCTGCGGTGGCGGGCAAACCGCCCGTTCGGGTACGTCCCGTAGGGTCGGCCCGGTGACCTCCCCGCTGCGCTGGCGCGACGCGATGGAGCGGGCGCTGTACGGGCCGGACGGCTTCTTCGTCTCCGGTGCCGGGCCCGCCGCGCACTTCCGGACGAGCGTGCACGCCTCGCCCGTCTTCACGGCGTGCCTGCTGCGGCAGCTCGAGACGGTGGACGCGGCGCTGGGGCACCCGGACCGGCTGGACGTGGTGGACGTGGGCGCGGGCCGGGGCGAACTGCTCCGGGCGCTGCTGGCGGAGGCCGCACCCGAGCTGGCCGCCCGGCTCCACCCGGTGGCCGTGGAACGGGCCACCCGCCCACCGGACCTGCCGCCGGAGATCGACTGGCGCCCCGACATCCCCGACGGCATCACCGGCCTGCTCCTGGCCACCGAATGGCTGGACAACGTCCCCGTGGACGTGGCAGTCCACACCCCCGAGGGCTGGCGCCTCCTCCTGGTGAACCCGAAAACCGGCGAGGAGACGGTCGGCCCGCCCCCGTCCCCCACCAACACCACCTGGCTCACCCACTGGTGGCCCCCGCCCCTCCCCTCGGCTCCCGCCCCGGTGATCAAGGAGTTTGTGGCCTCGGAGGGCCCGGATCAGGACACAAACTCCTTGATCAACGGGGCGGGTGAGGGCGAGGGCGAGGGCGGTTGGAGGGCGGAGATCGGGTGGTCGCGGGATCTGGCCTGGGCTGAGGCCGTGGGGAAGGTGGCGCGGGGGCTGGCGCTTGCGGTGGACTACGGGCATCTGCGGGACTCGCGGCCTTTCGACGGGACATTGACCGGGTATCGGGGCGGGCGGCAGGTGCCACCGGTCCCGGACGGGTCGTGCGACGTGACGGCGCACGTCGCCATGGACTCGGTCGCCTCCGCCGGTGAGCGGGTCGCGCGGTGCGCGTACTCCCTGGTCTCTCAGCGGGAGGCGCTGCGAGCGCTCGGGGCCGACGGCGGGCGACCACCACTGAGCCTGGCCGGTCGCGACCCGGCCGGCTACCTGCGGGCGCTGGCCGCCGCGTCGGCGGCGGCCGAACTGACCGACCCGGCCGGGCTCGGCGGGCACCTGTGGCTGCGGCAGCCGGTCGGCGTCGCGCTCGACGCGGTCGTGGCACGATGACGGGCATGACCACGGACGCCGCCGACCTCCGCGAGCTGACAGTCGGTACCGGCGCCGGCGGTGAGCAGCTCGGCACCGACATGGTGCTCAACATCGGGCCGCAACACCCCTCGACGCACGGCGTGCTGCGGCTGAAGCTGGTGCTCGACGGGGAGCGGGTGGTCGCCGCCGAGCCGATCGTCGGCTACATGCACCGGGGGGCGGAGAAGCTCTTCGAGGTACGCGACTACCGGCAGATCATCGTGCTGGCGAACCGGCACGACTGGCTGTCGGCGTTCTCCAACGAGCTGGGCGTGGTGCTCGCCGTCGAGCGGCTGATGGGCATGGAGGTGCCGGAACGCGCCACCTGGCTGCGGATGGCGCTGGCCGAGCTGAACCGGGTGCTCAACCACCTGATGTTCCTCGGCTCGTACCCGCTGGAGATCGGCGCGATCACGCCGATGTTCTACGCGTTCCGGGAACGGGAGACCATCCAGGCCGTGATGGAGGAGGTCTCCGGCGGCCGGATCCACTACATGTTCAACCGGGTCGGCGGCCTGAAGGAGGAGGTGCCGTCCGGCTGGACCGGACGCGCCCGCGCCGCCATCGCCGAGGTACGCCGCCGGATGCCCGACCTGGACAACCTGATCCGGCGCAACGAGATCTTCCTGGCCCGTACCGTCGGCGTCGGTGTGCTCTCCGCCGCCGACGCCGCCGCGTTCGGCGCGTCCGGGCCGGTCGCCCGCGCCTCCGGCCTCGACCTCGACCTGCGCCGCGACGAGCCGTACCTGGCCTACGACCAGCTCGACGTGCCTGTGGTGACGAAGACCGCCGGTGACTGTCACGCCCGCTTCGAGGTGCTGCTCGACCAGGTGTACGTCTCGCTCGACCTCGCCGAGCAGTGCCTGGACCGGGTGGACCGGATCAGCGGGCCGGTGAACACCCGCCTGCCGAAGGTGCTGAAGGCGCCCGAGGGGCACACGTACGCCTGGACCGAGAACCCGCTCGGCATCAACGGCTACTACCTGGTGTCCCGGGGCGAGAAGACGCCGTGGCGGATGAAGCTGCGCACCGCCTCGTACGCGAACGTGCAGGCGCTGTCGTCGCTGCTGCCCGGCTGCCTGGTGCCGGACCTGATCGCCATCCTCGGCTCGATGTTCTTCGTGGTGGGCGACATCGACAAGTAGCCGGCGGCGTCAGCGCCAGCGGTCGGCGGTGTCCCGATACGGCTCGCCGTGTCCACCGCGCTCCGGGCTGCGCCACTCCGGTTCCGCCGGCCGCCATTCCGGCTCGGGCCGACGCCACTGCGACTCGCCCTGCCGCGTCTCCGGCTGACGCCACTCCGGCTCGGCCTGACGCCACTCCGGTTCCGGCTGACGCCACTCCGGTTCGGGCTGACGCCATTCCGGGGGTGGCTGGCGCCATTCCGCCTGGCCGCTGCGCTGCGTCGGTGGCCGCCACTCGTCCGGCACCGGCACACCGCCGGCCGGCAGCGCCGGGTGGCTCTCCCCGGGCCAGCGGGCGTCCGGTCCGTCCGGTCCGCTCGCGTCCGGTCCACCGCCGCGTACCGAGGCCCACCGGTCCTCGACCCGGTACTCCGTGCCGCCGCCGTCGGCGTGCACTGCGGCCCGCCGTTCCCCGAGGCGGATCTCCCGGCCCGCGCCGTCGTCACGGACCGCGGCCCACCGGTTGCCGGCACGCATCTCGGACCACTGGTCGCCGTCGGTGCCCGCCCGGCCGGGCGGCACGTCCGGTACGCCCGCTGCGGCCGCGGGCCAGGCGCCCGCCGCCCGGCCGGCCCGGTCGTCACCGCCGCCGGACCAGGGCCGCTGCTCCTCCGCCGCCGTCCGGCCCTGCTCGCTCGACCAGCCGCCCCCGGCGGTACGCCCGGACCAGCCCTGTTCCCCGGCAGCGGCCCGGCCGACACCTGCCCATGGATGCTCGGCACCGGGACGCCCGGGGTCGGTCCACGAGTGCCCGTCGTCGCCGGAGCCGGCACCCCGGCCGCCGTCGTCCGACCCGGCGCGGCGGCCCGGCCGGTCGCCCGGGTCGCGGTGTCCCGCGTGCCGGTGGTCGGCCGCGTCCGCGCCCCGGGACCGGTCCTCGTCCGGCCAGCCGCCGGGGAATCCGCCGTACCGGGTGCCGGTCGGCTCACCGCCGACGATCGTGTGCCGGGTGGTGACGTGCACCGTCTCGGTGTGGTGGACCACGCCGACCGGGCGGGTCTCCGGCCGGGCCACCGGCTCGGACACCCGCGCCGCGCCGTACACCCCGCTCGCGGGCCGGTCCGGACGTACGGTGGCCCGCGCCGCCGGTTCGGCGTCGTGCCGACCGGTCCGTGCCGGTTCGGAGTCGTAGCGACCGGCCCGGGGCTGTTCGGTTTCGTAGTGGTCCGCCCGGGGCGACTCAGTGCCGTAGCGGCTGGTCCGGAGCGGTTCGGAGTCGTAGTGGCCCACCCCAGGCGAGTCGGCGTCGTAGTGGCCGGTCCGGGACGGCTCGGCCTCGTATCGGCCCGTCCGGGACGGGTCCGGGGTGTGGTGGCCCGTCCGGGACGGCTCAGCGGCGTAGTGGCCCGTCCGGGGCGCGTCGGCGTCGGTTCCGTAGCCGCCGCCGGGGTACGCCGGCCGGGCCGGTTCGTCGTCCCGGCCGACCGGTTGCGGCCGGCCGACGTCGGGCGTGCCGGCGCCCGGCACTCGGGCCGCGCCGCTCGGGCGCTCCGGCGCCGACGCCAGGGCGGACACGGGCGCGGAGGCCAGTCCGGCGGCGGCCGCGTCGAGCCGGTGCCGTAGCGCGCCGGCCACCTCCTCGGCCCGTCGTGCCTGGTCGAGCGCCTGATTGCCGCGCTGGGCGGCGGCCACGATCTCGGCCCGCAACTCCCGCCGCAGCTGCGCCAACTCCTCGCGCATCTCCTCGGACGCCGCGCCCTCGGAACCGCTCTCCGGCCGCAGTGCGATGGACAGACCGATGAGCACGACCGCGAGGATCGCCAGGACGGCGCCGAACCGGAGCGAGCCGTTGCCGTCGGCGATCAGCAGGATGAGCGCGGCCAGGGGCGCCAGCCCCACACCGACCCAGAACAGGACGGTGAGCAGGGCGGGCGTGCTCTTGTCGGCGGGCGCGACCGAGGCTGGCATGGCTGAGCAGAGTACCGAGAGTTCCACCGGAGGGGAACGGGTCGGCGCCACCCGATGAGCGGCCCGCCGAACGGGCTGCCCGTGCCGCCGGCCGGCACGCGTGGCGCCGGCCGGCGGTGGTGCGTCAGCTCGTGGCCAGCGCCGCGTCGGAGGAGAAGACCAGGCCGACGCTCGCCGAGCCGGTCTTCAGCGCGTTCTTGGTCTGCGGGCCGCCCGCGTCCAGCGAGCTGAACGAGCCGGCCTTGAAGTCGTAGGCCTCGACCAGACCGGCCTGGCACTTCGGCCGCTGCGGGCACTCCGGCGGCCCGGCCAGCACGGTGGCCTGGCCGGAGCACTTGGCGGCCAGGTCGGAGAGCGTGGACACGCCGTACTTGTCGGCGAACGCCTTGGTGACCGCGAACGCGTTCTGGTCCTGCGCCTGGGACGGCTGGCCGAAGACCAGGCCGGCCTTGTCACCCTCGGTCTTCAGCGCCGCGACCGTCTTGTCCAGCTCCGGCGAGGAGACGGGCTGGGCGTCCTTGCCGTTGGCCTTGGTGTTGAGGAACTCCGCCATGGTGGCGGCGTACTCCGGGACGACCTGGATCTGGCCCTTCTCCAGGGCCGGCTCGTAGAGCTCCCGGTTGCCGATGGTCTGCACCTTGACCTGGTAGCCGGCCGCGGTGAGCGCGATCTTGTAGAGCTCGGCGATGGTCTGGCTCTCGCTGAAGTTGCCGGCACCGACGGTGATCTGACCGCCCGGGCCCTTCTCGATCCCGTCGGTCACGCCGTTGGCGGAGGCGAACTCCTGCGCCGCGACCTGGGGCGTCTTGCGGTCGACGTCGACCGCCCGGTTGAGCTGGATCAGCTTCGGGGTGTCGAGCTTCGCGGAGACCTTGTCCAGCGCGGCGACGAGCTGCGGCGTGGCCGCCTTCGCGTTGATCGCCGGGATGACGTTGTCGGTGTTCTGGAGCTTCTTGTCGTCGGTCAGGACGACGAGCTGGTCGCCCGCCACCGGGGCACAGCCGGCCCCCGAGGCGCCCTGCTCGGGCGCGTCGGTGCCGGACGAGCCGGCGTCGCCGCAGCC
The DNA here is from genome assembly GCF_014207755.1 of Micromonospora sp. CNZ286. Classification (NCBI taxonomy): domain Bacteria; kingdom Bacillati; phylum Actinomycetota; class Actinomycetes; order Micromonosporales; family Micromonosporaceae; genus Micromonospora; species Micromonospora sp. CNZ286. The sequence continues at coordinate 7,059,997 of NZ_JACHIZ010000001.1, read as the reverse complement.
GGTGAGGAGAACAGCCGCAGTGAGTGCGCCGAGCGCCCCCGCGGCCAGTGTCGTACGCGCGCGCATCAGTGCCCGCCTTCCGTGTCCCGGCGCGACCCCCTCGGGCCGGCCGCGTGTCCGACGGGCGATCCGGACGGCCACCCGCGACTCCAGCCAATATCCTCCGGACCCGACCGACAAACTCGGAGCGGTTTTCGTCATCCGATCGTCACCGACGGCTCAGTTGCCGGTCGTCGCCGCCGTCGCGCGGCGGTTCGCCCGCGTGCGTTCCCGGCGCAGCGGGCGGGGCGTGACCACCCGCTCCACCAGCGCGAGCACCCCCTCGACGAGCAGCGCCAACCCGGCCACCAGCACCCCGCCGGCGATGATCTGACCCCCGCCGGCGGCGATGTCGAGCCCGAACCCGGCCCGGATGATCTGGCCCAGCCCACCGCCGTTGACGAACGAGGCGAGCGCGGCGGTGGCCACCACCTGCACCGCCGCGGTACGGAAGCCGGCCGCCAGGTAGGGCACCGCGAGCGGCAGCTCCACCCGCCGCAGCACCTGCCCGCCGGACAGACCCATGCCCCGGGCCGCGTCCCGGGCCTCCGGGTCGGCCTGCCGCACCCCGGTGAACGCGTTCGCCAGCAGCGGCGGAACCGCGAAGACCGCGAGCGCCACCACCACGGCCGGACGGCCGAAGCCGAGGAACGTCAGCGGCAGGATGGTCAGCAGCGCCAGCGTCGGGATCGCCAGTGTGACGTTGGAGACCAGCAGGACCAGCCCGCCGCCCCGGCCGCTGTGCCCGAGCCACAGCCCGATCGGCCAGGCCACCAGGCAGCCCAGCAGCACCGCCAGCGCGGACATGCTCAGGTGCTCGCCGAGGCGGTCCAGCACGCCGCCGGGGTTGGTCCAGTTCAGCGGGTCGTTCAGCCAGACCACTGCCTGCTCGACGGGGTTCACCGGGCGGACCTCCCGCGCAGCCAGGGGGTGAGCAGGCGGCCCACGCCCGCCAGCACCAGGTCGAGCACCAGCGCCAGCAGCACGCACAGCACCGTGCCGGCCATGATCTGCGCCTTGTAGAAGTTGTTCTGGAAGCCCGCGAAGATGAGCTGCCCGAGCCCGCCCCGGCCGACCACCACTCCGACCGTGACGAGCGCGACAGTGGACACGGTCGCCAGCCGTACGCCGGTGAGGATGCCCGGTAGCGCCAGCGGCAGCTCGATCCGGAACAGCCGGCCCCACCTGCCGTACCCCATGCCCTCGGCGGCCTCGCGCACCTCCGGGGGCACCTGGTTCAGCCCGGCCAGCGCGTTGCGCACGATGACCAGCAGCGCGTACAGCGCGACCACGGTGAGCACTGTGATCGCGCCGATCCCCAGGTACGGCGCGAGGAACGCGAACAAGGCCAGCGACGGGACGGTGTAGAGCACCCCGGTCACCGCCAGGATCGGGGCCGACAGCGACCGGAACCAGTACGCGAGCACCGCGAGCGGCAACGCCACCAGCGCGGCGATCACCACGGCGCGGGCGGTCAGCCAGGTGTGCTCCCGCAGCGCGGCGAGGATCGTGTCAGAGTTGTCCCGCACGTACTGCCAGGAGAACCACGGATTACCCGGGTCGGCCCGGTAGCTCAGGTGGAGGGACACACGTGGACGGTACCCCGGGAGGCACCGCCGGAGGCGGCGCGGCGTCGATCACGCTGGAGGGCATCCGCAAGCGCTACCCGGACGGCACCGAGGCGGTACGCGAGCTGAGCCTGGAGGTCGCCGCCGGCGAACTGGTGGTGCTGATCGGCCCGTCCGGCTGCGGCAAGTCGACGGTGCTGCGCATGATCAACCGGTTGATCGAGCCGACCGACGGGCGGATCCTGCTCGGCGACGACGACGTCACCCGGGTCGACCCGGTGGCGCTGCGCCGCCGCATCGGGTACGTCATCCAGAACGTCGGCCTGTTCCCGCACCAGACCGTCGCCGCGAACGTGGCGACCGTGCCGGGGCTGCTGGGCTGGCCGAAGCAGCGGACCCGGGACCGGGTCGGCGAGCTGCTGGAACTCGTCGGCCTGGACCCGGCGCAGTTCGGCCGGCGGTACCCGCACGAACTGTCCGGCGGGCAGCGGCAGCGGGTGGGCGTGGCCCGGGCGCTGGCCGCCGATCCGGTGGTGCTGCTGATGGACGAGCCGTTCTCGGCGGTGGACCCGATCGTCCGGACCCGCCTGCAGGAGGAGTTCCTGCGGTTGCAGGCCGAGGTACGCAAGACGATCGTGCTGGTCACCCACGACCTCGACGAGGCGGTCCGGCTGGGCGACCGGATCGCGGTGCTGTCCGAGGGCGGCCGGCTGGAGCAGTACGACACGCCCGCCGCGCTGCTCGGCTCGCCCGCCTCGGCCTTCGTCCGCGAGTTCGTCGGCGCCGACCGGGGCATCCGGCGGCTGGCCGTGACCCCGGTGACCCGCGCGGTACTCGACCCGCTCCCGGCCGACGGCGGCACCGGCCTGCCCACCGTGGCGCTCGGCGACTCGGCGTACGACGCACTCGGCGCGCTGCTCACCTCCGGCGCGGAGCACGCGGTGGTGACCGAGGAGGGCCGGGCGGTGGGGCTGCTCACCCGCAACCGGGTGCTGGCGCTGGGCGCCGTGGACTGAGGTCAGGCCCGGCCGCCGAGGCTGGCCAGCCCGACGATCCAGCCCGCGAAGAAGCCGTACGTGACGCCGGTGCTGGCGGCCTGGAACGCGGCGAACAGCGAGCCGTGCGGGCCGAGGAGCGTGGCGAGCAGGGCGCTGAGCCCGCCCGCGAGCGCGTACGCGCCCCAGCCGGAGAGGAACTGGCTGCCCGAGGACGTCACCCGGTCGACCTGCGGCCCGGGCAGCAGGTACAGCAGTGCCGCCGCAAGCACGAGCAGCAGGATCGCCCGCAGGTTGGTGGCGAACACGCCCTCGTCGGCCTGCCACCGCCAGAACGGCCAGGCGAGCAGCCGCAGGAACCAGCCACCCGCGCCGGTCGGGTCGGTGCCCCGCTGCGCCCAGTCGACGTACATCGGACTGCCGCCGACGGCGACGAGCAGGAACGCGGCGAGCGTGCCGGTGCCGGCGGCCGTGCCGTACCGGGGGACGGTGCGGGGGCGGTTGCTCAGAGCCATGCGGCGGTCAGTTCCCGGCCGGTCCCGCCGGGCAAACCTGCGCAACCGGTCGGCAGCCGTCGGCCGACGGGCAGTCATCGACCTCAGTGCTTCATCAGGTAGTCGATGAAGGCGGCGCGCAGCAGCGGCGCGGACTCGTCGTAGCCGTGCCCGGTCAGCTCACGCCAGAGCGCGTTCGCCTCGTCGATGGTCGGGCCGATCGAGTTCGGCGCGCCGTCCAGCGCGGCGGCCTCGTCGGCGTTGGGCAGGTGCCGCAGGACCGACCAGAAGAAGCCCACGTCGCGGCGGTCGCGCGCCAGGTTGAACGCCTGCTCGCGCAGCTCCTCGGTGGAGAGCTTGTCGAGCTCGTCGAAGGTGCGGCCGCCGGGGGCAGGAGTTTCGGTCATGCCGCCGAGCCTAACCGGAGAGATCAGTCCGGGCGCGCCGGACGCACGGCCATCGCCGGGGTCAGCGGTCGTCGGCGTCCCAGCGCCGGGGTTCGTTGTCCCAGCGCGGGGCCTCCCATGCCTCCACCGGGGTGTCGTGCTGGCGTACCGGCAGCACCGACGGCCAGGCGTCGGCCGGCTCGGGCGGCGGAGTCATCGTCCAGCCGCCGCTCAGCGCGCCGTCCCGGGCCGGGCGGACCGGGCCGAGCGGACCCGGCGGTGCCGGGCGGGGACGGCCGAACGTCTCGACCAGCCGGGTGACGAGCAGGCCGACGCCGAGCACGGCGCCGCCGAGCGCCCACCGGCTGACCGTCCAGCCGTGCGGCACGGTCCAGGCCAGGAACACCACCACCAGGCAGACCGCGAACAGGGTGCCGAAGATGCCGCCGCGCCGCCCGTACGCGCTGGTTCCGGCGAGCATGACCGTGCCGACCGCCAGCACGGTCCAGTCCAGTCCGGTGCCGGGCGCGACCTGGCCGTCTCCGTTCGCCGCGATCAGCACGCCGCCCAGCATCGCCAGCACGGTGGACCCGACGAGCGCCAGCGCGGTCACCGTGGCGGCCGCCACGCCGCGCCGCCGGGCCGGATCGGCGACCGGGCGGAACCGGCCGATCAGCCGGCGTACCGGTTTCATCGCGGCGAACAGGCCACCGAGGACGGCGACCGCGGCGAAGCCGACGAAGAAGTACAGCGCGCTGCCGCGCGGGTCGTAGTCGCCCTGCACCGTCACCGGCGCGGTCCGCCGTTCCAGGTAGACGATCACGCCGGCCGCCCCGGCCAGGCTCGCCGCCCATCCGGGCACGTGCAGCACCACCACGGCCAGGGCGAGCGCCAGCCCGGCCGCGGCCGCGATCGCCAGCGCCGGCAGCAGCGCCTCCCGCGTGCCCCGGTCGCCCTGCTCGGCGAAGTGCAGCGCGGCGGCCAGCGCGACCGGCCCGATCGCCAGGTTCACCGCGCCGGCCCGCAGGCTCAGGCCGGCGGCGAGCGTGAGCAGGCCGAGCGCCGCCACGTCGACGAGCAGCGTCTTCAGGGAGCCGCCGCGCAGCGCGTCCGAGTCCTCCCGCCAGAGCAGCCAGGCCATCGCGACCAGACCGGCGAGCAGCACGAACTCCCAGAGCACGTGCACCGCGATCCGGTCCCGGCCGGGTTCGCCGTGGGCCGGGTCGTCGAAGACGTGCTCCAGTACGGCAGCGGGCACCCCGGACGACGTCTCCGGCGGCGCTGTCCGGCCCGCATCGTCGTACGCCATTGGCTCGCGCCTCCCCCAGGTGGCCGCGTCCGGCCCACGGGCGGGCGGACCGGTGGCGGCCGTCGCTCTCCGGTCGCCAGGGACGGTACCGCCGGGCCGGGGTGGGGGGAACCCTCAGAGACGCCCGCGGGGCGTCTCCCGGTCACCCGGCTCGCGGTCCTCGTCGTCCTCCTGCTCCGGCACCCGGCAGGAGCGTTCCAGCCAGAGCGCGGCCGCGACCAGCGCCAGCGCGGCGATGAGGCCGCCGAGCGCGGCCGGCCGATCGTTCATGGCCGCGTTGGTCTGTTCCACGAACAGCCAGCCGGTCAGCCCGGCGTAGAAGCCGGCGAAGATGGCCCCGGCCAGCGCCGACGCCTTGGCCAGCACGACGAACCGGGCGACCAGCAGCGGGTTGACCGGCTCCCGGCCGGGCCGCCGCTCGATCCGGCCCCGGGTGTTCACCGCCGCGTAGCCCTCCAGCACGGCCAGCCCGGCCAGCGTGATCACCGGCAGCCAGGGCAGGTCGGAGCCGAGGTCGCCGTAGAAGCTACTGATCAGCAGCCAGGCCACCGCGGCGGCGGCCAGGCCGGCCACCACGAGCGTGGAGGCCCGGGTCGGCCCCATCCGGAAGCGGTCGGGCCCCTGCGGGGAGCGGTCGGTGCTCACCGCACCTCCTCAGCTCGCCACTGCCGGGCCACGATCCACCGGGTCATGTGTCCGACTCTAGCGTCAGATCGGGTCGCGGGCTCAGTTCCAGGGCGTCCCCGGCGAGCGGCTCGGCGTTGAGCAGATCGGTCAGCCAGCCGTGCCCAGGCAGCCGGCCGTGCGGCTCGATGTCGATCCACGGGCGCAGCACGAAGGCGCGCAGGTGGGCCCGGGGGTGCGGCAGGATCAGCTCGGGGTCGTCGCGGAGCACCGGCTCGCCGGCGTCGTCCCAGACCGCGATCACGTCCACGTCCAGCGTGCGCGGCCCGTACCGGCGCTGCGGGTCGCGGTCGCGCCCGGCCGCCGCCTCCGCGGCCCGGGCGCGGGCCAGCCAGTCCTCCGGCGCCGCCGCCGGGTCCGCGACCATCACCGCGGCGTTCAGGTACGCGGGCTGGTCGGCGTCCCCCCACGGTGGAGTCTCGTAGACGCCGGAGACCACGAGCACCCGGTCGCCGAACGCGGCCACCGCGCCGCGCAGGTGGCCGAGGCGGTCGCCCAGGTTGCTGCCGATCGACAGCACGGCCCGGGTCATCGGGTACGCCTCATCGTGACGGCGACGTCCCGGAAGGCGTGCGGGATCGGGGCCTCCGGCTTGTGCACAGTCACCGTGGCGGCGGCCACCAGCGGCTCGGCCAGGCAGACCGCGAGCAGCCGGTCGGCGAGCGTCTCGATGAGGTTCACCGGTTCGCCGGTGATCACCGCGACCAGGCGTTCGGCGAGTTCGCCGTAGTGCACGGTGTCGGTCACCTCGTCCGAGCGCGCGGCCGGGCCCAGGTCCAGTTCGAGTACCGCGTCGACCACGAACTCCTGCCCCTGGGCGCGCTCAAAGTCGTACACGCCGTGGCGGCCGTGCGCGCGCAGGCCGGTCAGCTCGATCCGGTCGGTCATCTGTCGCCTCCGCTCGTGCCGGTGGCCGCTTCCGCCGGCCGGGTGCCGCCGGTGGCCGCCGCGGTCCGCGGCGCTGTCGCTTGCCGTGGGCCGGTCGCGGTGGCGAGCCGGGGGCTGCCGGTGGCACGCCAGACGGCGAGTGCGTCGGCGGTGCCGCGCACGTCGTGCACGCGTACCCCCCAGGCGCCGGCCGCGACGGCGAGCACGCTCGTCGCGACGGTCGCGGCCTCCCGCCCGGCGGTGGGGCGGGGTTCGCCGGCCGGGTCGGCGAGCAGCCGGCCCAGGTAGGACTTGCGGCTGGCCCCGAACAACACCGGGAAGCCCAGGTCGACCAGCTCGGGCAGGCGGGCGCTCAGCGCCCAGTTGTGCGCGGCGGTCTTCGCGAAGCCCAGGCCCGGGTCCACGATGATCCGGTCGGCGGCCACCCCGGCGGCGAGCGCGGCGTCGACGCGCCGGCTCAGCTCGTCCCGGACCTCGGCCACCACGTCGGTGTACGTGGCCAGCTCCCGCATCCCCCGGGAGTGCCCCCGCCAGTGCATGAGCACCCAGGGGCAGCCGGCGTCGCGGACCACCCGGGCCATGTCCGGGTCGGCGAGGCCGCCGGAGACGTCGTTGACCACGTACGCGCCGGCGGCGAGGACGGCCTCGGCGACCCGGGCGCGGCTGGTGTCGATGCTGACGAGGATGCCGGCGGCGCTCAGCTCGCGGACCACAGGCAGCACCCGGGCGGTCTCCGTCGCCGCGTCGACCCGCTCGGCGCCGGGCCGGGTGGACTCGCCACCTACGTCGATCAGGTCGGCACCGTCCCCGCGCAGTCGCACCCCGTGTGCGACTGCCGCGTCCAGATCGGCGTATCTGCCGCCGTCGGAGAAGGAGTCGGGCGTGACGTTGAGGACGCCCATCACCACCGGGGTCTCCGCCCGTACCAGATCGGTCACGGACCCGACAGTACCGTTCGCCGGCAGGGCTTCCGGCCACCGGGCGAGCGCCCGACGCGGCACCCCTGACGTGCGCATTGGAACAGGTGTACGATCGGTCATCCGGGCCGTCGAGGGTCGACTCTTCACGGCTTGTCGCAAAGGTGGCCGGGCCGTACGCTTTGGAATTGCCCAGCATCGAGATGGCGAAGCCTGGAGGGAGGGCCGAAGCGGGAAGAATCCCCCCAAAACTCACCACTCTGCGTGGTGGGTGACGGACTCAGCGTTGACGGCGCTGTCTCTGACGAGCACCATCCCGCCAGGCTTGCCTACTTGCACCAACGCGGCGCCGCCGGCCGCGACCTTGGGGAGGTTTCCAGTGATCGCCATCGAGCTCATGGCAACGGCGTCCAGTGCCGTGGACCACGCGCTCCACACCCTGGCGTCGACTCCACTCGCCGAGCCGGCACCGAAGGGCATCGACACCGACAACGTCGTCACCTTCTTCGCCAGCAAGATCGCGCCGATCCTGCTCGCGGTCCTCGGGGTGATCTTCATCGGCCGGGCCAGCCGGGGTGAGATCTCCAAGGTGCTGACCAGCTCGGCCATCGCCATCATCGGCCTGGCCTTCATCGCCGGAGCGGCAACACTCTTCTTCGTCGGCGACTACCTGATCAACCTGATCTTCGAGTAGGGCGCTGGGCGACGATGCGGCTGCGCACCGACGACGACATCTACCGGGCACGCCTCGTCTACCTGGGGCCGCCCGGGTACACCCTTCCCGTCCACCTGCCGTACGCCCAGTACGGCCTGTTCATGCTGCTCGTACCCCTCTACATGTTCATCCACTGGTTGTTCACGCTCCAGGTCGAGCTGTTCCCCGCCTGGGAGATCTCGCTGGCGATCGTGACGACCTCGTTCATCTTCCGGTACGTCGACCCGGACCGGCCCGCGCGCATGGTCATCCGGACCGCGCTGACCGACTGGCGACGCACCCGGGAACCGGCCACCGAGCAGCGGGATCCGCGGCTCGTCGCGAGCCGGATCAGGATCCGGGAGGAACTGGCATGACCGGGCGTACGACAACCGTGCAGACGAACGACGCGGGTGAGGCGGTCGCATGAGTCGCTCTTCCACGCCGGGTTCCCCGGCCGGGCGCCCGGCCGGGCCCAACGGTAACCGTGCGCGATCGTTCGACTACCCACCGGACGAGGATCTGGACGAGGTCGTCCTCGACAGCGCGCTCGTCACCAGCCCCGGGCACAGCCGCGTCGGCGTGTTCCAGCCGCCGCGACCGATGACCCCGCGCGAGCCGGTACGCCCCGACGGCGACATCGACTCGCCCTTCCTCGACCTGTTCGGCGGTGCGCAGCCCCGCCGGCGGCCCGCCGCGTCCACGCCGCCCGCACCGGTCGAGCCGGTGGTGGCGCCACCCCGCCGCGGCGTCGGCCGCGAGCCCCTGCCGATCCCGCACCAGCCCGCCGTGCCGGTCGAGCCGGCGCCCCGGGCCGAGCCGGAACCGCCGGTCCGCGAGCAGACCCCTGGGGTACGCGCGGTCGGGCGACCCCGGCCCGAGCCCGTGCACGCCGCGCCGCTGCCGGTCGAGCCGCCCCTGCCCGACCCGCCGGCCGCGCTCGCCCCGCCGCCGCCGTCGCGTAGCCGGGTGCCGCAGCAGGCCGGTGACCGGCTGCCCGCGCTCCGCCCCCCGGCCGAGCCCGAGCCGGCGCTCCCGCCGCCCCCGCAGATCCCCGCCCCCGCGCCCGCCGAATACCGGGAGCCGGATCTCGCTGCGGCAGACCCGCTCGCGGCCGGCGCGGCACCGTCGCGTGAGGTCGGCCGTCCTGTGCACCGCGAGGTGACGCCGCCCCGGCAGCGCACGCCGGAACGCCGCAACCGGCCGACCAAGCCGGTCCGGGTCCGCGCCCCGAAGATCAAGTTCGGCGACCGGGATCCGTCGGTCGAGCTGGCCATCACCGAGATCGCCGGGCACCTCACCTTCACCCCCAACACCGTCACCGCCTGGTACTGGCTGCCCGAGGTGCGGTGGGCGTTCCGGCCGGACGCCGAACGCGAGGCCCTGCTCTCGGCGATCTCCGAGCAGTACGCCGGACTCGCCGGGTTCCGGCTGCACCTGCGCCGCACCACCCGGCCCTTCCCGGCCGACGAGTGGGCCCGCACCATCGACGCGCACACCGCCGCGCCGCTGCCCGACGTACCGGGCACCACCGGCTGGGCCGACCACCTGGTCGCCGCCCAGCGGCACCTGATGGCGGTCAACCACGCCGAGGGCCAGACCTACCTCGGTGTCACGTTCGCCCGCCGGTCGCTCGGCGACTCGCTCACCGAACGCCTGCTGCGCACGTTCGGGCGGGGCACCGCCGACGGCGAGCGGCGCCGGCTGAGCCGTACCGTCGAGCAGTTCGACGAGGTCCTCGGCGCGTTCGGCATGCGCGGGCGCCGGGTCACCGCGCCCGAACTGGAGTGGCTGCTCTACCGCTCGGTGGCGCTGTGCATGGCGCCGCCCGGCGTCCTGTCCCCGATCACCAACGGCCGGTGGGAACGCGGCGACCTGCTGGCCCTCACCGAGCAGGTCGAGCGCTACCGCACCCCGTACGGCTCGACGGTGAAGCTGGTCAACCGGATGACCGGCGAGGAACGCCACGTCGCCGTGCTCGCGGTCGGCCGGATGGAGCCGCTGGAGATCCCCGAGCGGCACGAGCCCTGGCTGCACTTCCACGAGCGCCTGCCGTGGCCGATGGAGCTGTCCACCCGGGTCGACATCCTCGGCCCCAACGACTCCTTCCGGAACCTCGAACACCGGCTCCGGATGATCCGCTCCCAGCAGCTCGACTACGCCGAGCACGGCATCGACGCCCCGCCCGAGCTGGAACGGCTGGCCAAGCGCGCGCTGGTGATCGGCGACGAGATGACCACCGGTCTGCCCGTCGACTCGGCCCGGGCACACGGCTGGCACCGGATCGCGGTCGGCGGGCGTACCCGGGAGGAGTGCCTGGAACGGGCCCGGCGGCTCATCCAGCTCTACTCCCGGGAGCTGCGGATCTCGCTCCAGCACCCGAAGAACCAGGACTGGCTGGCCCGCGAGTTCATCCCCGGCGAGCCGATCGCCAACACCGGCTACGTCCGGCGGATGCCGGTCAACCTGCTCGCCGCCGCGCTGCCCCAGGCCGCGTCCACAGTCGGCGACCGGCGCGGCGACCTGATCGGGCGGACCGCCGGCACCTGCCGCCGGCCGGTCTTCCTCGACCTGCACTTCCCGATGGAGGTACGCGAGCGCTCCGGCCTCGCCGTCTTCGTCGCCGAACCCGGCGGTGGCAAGTCGACGCTGCTCGGCGCGCTCGGCTACCTGGCCGCGCGCCGCGGCGTGCAGGTGACGCTGCTCGACCCGTCCGGCCCGCTGGCCCGCCTCTGCGCCATGCCCGAGCTGGCTCCGTACTCCCGGGTGCTCAACCTGACCGGCTCGGAACAGGGCACGCTCGCGCCGTACGCGCTGATCCCGACGCCGCTGCGCAGCGAGTTCGGCGCCGGTCCGGCGGGCGACCGCGAGTTCGAGATCGCCGTGTCGAACGCCCGCGCCGAGCGCCGGATGCTGGTGCAGGACATCTGCATGATGCTGGTGCCGCCGCAGGTGGCCCGGGAGGCGTCCACCGCCACGCTGTTCCGGCACGCCGTACGCCAGGTGCCCGCCGAGGAGACCTCCACGCTCGACGACGTGGTGACCTGCCTCCAGGGGCTCGACGACGACGCCGGGCGCGAACTGGCGCACCTGCTGCTCGACACCGCCGAGATGCCGCTGGCCATGCTCTTCTTCGGCCGGCCGCCGGAGGGGCTGCTCGGCGCCGACGCCGCGCTCACCGTCATCACCATGGCCGGTCTGCGGCTCCCCGACCTCAAGATCGAGCGGGAGTACTGGTCGGCCGAGGAGGCGCTCGCGCTGCCGATGCTGCACACCGCGCACCGGCTCGCCGTACGCCGCTGCTACGGCGGGTCGATGTCCTCCCGGAAGCTGGTCGGCCTCGACGAGGCGCACTTCATGGAGGGCTGGCGGTCCGGGCGCTCGTTCCTGGTGCGGCTCGCCCGCGACTCCCGTAAGTGGAACCTGGCAGCGCTCGTCGCGTCGCAGAACCCGAAGGACATCCTCGGACTCGACGTGCAGAACCTCGTCTCCACCGTCTTCGTCGGCCGGATCGCCGAGGACAGCGAGATCGCCTCCGAGGCGCTGCGCCTGCTGCGGGTGCCTGTCGACGACGGTTACGAGGCCACACTCGCCTCGCTCTCCCAGGCGGACAGCGGATCGGCCAACCGGCTCGGCTTCCGCGAATTCGTCATGCGCGACGTCGACGGGCGCGTGCAGAAGGTCCGGGTCGACGTGTCGTACGTCGACGGGCTGCTGGAGCACCTGGACACCACCCCCGCCGCGGTCGCCCAGGCCGCCGGGATACTGCCGACCGTCCTGGCTGATCTGGAGGCGTGACATGGCGAGGGCCCGGGCACGGATCGCGGCGCTCCTCCTCGCGCTCGGCGTACTCGCCGGGGCCACGATCTCCTGGCCGGTGATCGGGGCGGCCACACCCGCGTACGCCGCCGCGCCGGTCACCCAGGCGCGCGCCGAGCTGTGCACCACCAAGGAGTGGCAGGCCGATTTCCGGTCCTGCGTCGGCAGGCTCAAGGCGGTCAGCGAGGACCAGGTCGAGTGCCGCAACGCGCCGGTGCCCGCCGCGCCGGACTCGGGCCTGGCCGGCTGGTTCGCGTCCCGGCCCGACTCGGCGAAGGAGCCCGGCCCGAAGGGCCTCTACAGCGACTACGGGTACGCCGGGTACAGCTACAACACGTACGACATCGACGGCGGCTGCGCTTCCTCCGTGCTTCATCCGGACTACCGCTTCACGACGATGGTCGCCAACGGCGAGTTCATGTTCGCCAACGCGGTGATCGGTGCCTCGAACGCGCTGCGCGAGCGCGCCTGGGATCCGCGGACGATGTGGAGCTGGGCCGACCCGCTGGTGGAGCAGGCCACGAAGGCCGTCTACCAGAAGGTGTTCAGCGTCTTCGGCATCATCACCGTCTGCGTGGTCGGCCTCTACCTGCTCTGGCGGTCCCGCCAGTCGGACATGAGCAACGCGATGACCACCGCGGGCTGGGCGCTGCTGGTGATGGTGGCGGTGACCGCGCTGGCCGCATGGCCGGTCAAGTCCGCGAACATCGCCGACAACACGCTGATCAGCACGCTGGGCGTGGTGCACGACGCGGTCGGCCCGTCTACCAAGGACACCCCGCCAGGCCAGTGTGACGACCCAAATCCGCAGGCGTGCAAGGATCACCGTCCCCCCGCCGTGCGCGCGAGCGACACGGCGACCGAGACGATGCTCTACCGGAACTGGCTGCGCGGTGTGCTCGGTTCGGCGGACAGCGAGACCGCGAAGAAGTACGGCCCGGCCCTGTACGACGCCAAGTCCCTCACCTGGGAGGAGTCGGAGAAGCTCCGCCAGAACCCGGCAACCCGCGAGGGCACGATCAAGGCCAAGCAACAGCAGTGGGCCCGTGTCGCCCAGCAGATCGAGACCGAGGACCCGGAGGCGTACGAGTACCTCAAGGGCACCAAGGACATGGACCGGATCGGCGCCGGGTTCATCGCGGTGCTGGCCTCGGTGTTGTTCGCCATGTTCGACCTCACCGCGTCGCTGCTGGTGCTGCTCGGCTTCCTGATCTTCCGCTGGGCGGTGATCGCCGCGCCGATCCTCGGCACCGTCGGCCTGATGCGCCCGGCCAGCGCCGGGCTCCGGCGACTGGCGAACGCGGTGGTCGCCGCCGTCTTCAACATCGCCATCTTCGGCACCGGCGCGGCCATCTACCTCTTCGCCGTCGACCTGATCATGAACACCGCCACGCTGCCCGGCTGGCTCCAGGTGGTCCTGGTCTGGCTCTGCGGTGTGGTCGGCTGGTTGCTGCTGCGGCCGTACCGCCGGATCACCCAGCTCGGCGGCAAGGACAGCAGCGAGGCGGTCAGCTCGGCCGGCTCCTGGCACCGCCGGTTCTTCCGGGACATGCGGATCGCCGCACGGCTGGACGTGGCCGAGCCCGGCGGCACCAACGAACCGGCGATCGGCAAGCGCCGCACCGTCACGGCCGACCAGCGCAGCCTCCGGCCGGAGGCCCGGCACGAGGATCCGGCGCACAGCGCCACACCCGCCGACCGGGAACGGCCGGACGGACGGGAAAGGCCGGAGGAGGCGCCCGCGAGCGGACGGCCGGGTGAGCGTCCCGGCGGCACTCCCCGCCCTCGGCGCGCACCGTCGACCTGGACCGAGCCGGACGTGCCGGAGGAGGCGCCCTCCTACGCCGTCTACCGGCCGGACTCGGCGGGCCGCGGCACCGCACCGGCCCGGCCGGCGCCGCGCATCCGCTCCGAGGCCCGGTGAGTCCGGTGCGACGCGCGCTGGAATTCCTCTTCACCCGGGTCCTCCGGTCCCGGATCGGGGTCGCTCTCATGATCGCCGTGCTGGTCTTCGGGGTGATCGGCGCGGCCCGCCTCGTCGCCGGACCCGGCGATCCGGGCCTCGGCCTGACCAGCCGCCCCACCCAGCCGATCAGCACCACGGACCCGGAGGCCGGTGACGACGGCGTGCTCGCCAGCCCGCCCACTGCGGTCGCCCCGAAGACCCGGCCGGGCGAGGACACGCCGGAGCAGGTCGCCGGTCGGTTCACCACCGCGTGGCTGAGCGGCCCGGGCAGCAGCGGCGACACGTGGCAGGCCCGCCTGCGGCCGCTCTCCACCCCGGCGCTGGCCGAGAAGATGACTGATGCCGACCCGGAGACAGTGCCCGCACGGAGGACCACAGGCACCCCGACGCTCCGGCCCCGCACCGAGTCCTTCGTGGAGGCGGTGGTTCCGCTGGACAACGGCACGCTCCGGCTCGAACTCGTCGCACCGGACGGACCCTGGCTGGTGGACGCGATCGACTGGGAGCGGTCGTGACCGCCGGCCCGGCCGTCGCCGGACAGGTCCGCCGGAAGCTGCGCCTGGGCGTGGTCGCCACCGTCGTCACGAGCGTGCTCGCCCTGCTCTGCTGTGTCGGCGGGGCCGGCGCCTTCCTCCTCACCGAACTCGGCGGCGACGAGGACGACCCGAAGCTCGCGGCCCTGAACTGCGACCCCACCTACCAGGTGAACCTGACCGGCGACATGCCGCGCTTCGCCGAGTACGGCGAGCGTCAGCTGCGCAACGCCGCGGTCATCATCAAGGTCGGCCAGGACATGAAGCTCCCCGCTCGCGGCTGGGTGATCGCGCTGGCCACCGCGATGCAGGAATCAGCGCTGCGCAACCTCGCCAACAGCACGGTGCCGGCGTCGCTCGCGCTGCCGCACGAGGGGGTCGGCGCCGACCACGACTCGCTGGGCCTGTTCCAGCAGCGGCCCGGGTGGGGCAGCGTCGAGCAGCGGATGACGCCCTCGTACGCGGCCCGCAAGTTCTACCAGAAGATGGAGAAGGTGCCGGACTGGCAGCAGCGCCCGCTCACTGTGGTCGCCCAGAAAGTCCAGGTCAGCGCCTACCCCGACGCCTACGCCAAGCACGAGGAACTGGCCGGAGCCATCGTCGACGCGCTGGCCGGCGGCGCCGCCCGGACCGTGGAGATCGCCGGCAAGGCGGTGTGCGACGCCGCGGCCGGAGACCGGATCGCCGCCTCCGGCTGGACCGCGCCGCTGCCCGGCGGTGTGGTCTCCGGTTTCCGCACCACGGCCCGCCCCAGCCACCACGGCGTGGACCTGGCCGCCTCGAAGGGCACGCCGATCCACGCCGCCTCGGCGGGCCGGGTGCTGGTGGCCCGCTGCGACCCCGACCGCTCCGGGCGGCGGGACTGCGACCGGGACGGCTGGCCGAACAAGGGCGGCTGCGGATGGTTCGTGGACATCCTGCACGCCGGCGGATTCATCACCCGCTACTGCCACATGGTCGAACGACCTCGCGTGGTGCCGGGTCAGGCGGTCGAGGCGGGCGAGGTCATCGGGATCTCCGGCAGCAGCGGCAACTCGTCCGGCCCGCACCTGCACTTCGAGGTGCACAAGAACGGCGACCGGTCCAGCAACGGGGCGGAGAACCCGGTGCCCTTCATGCGCAAGCGGGGCGCGCCCCTCGGCGAGACCGGGTGAGGCCGGGCGGATGAGCAACCCCCTGCCCGACCCGTTCGCCGACCGGCCCGACTGGGCGCCGCTGCCGCCCCGGCCGGTGGAGACCGTGCCCGCCACCGGCGGCACCGAGCTGCGCGGCCGCCGCGTGCTCGTCGGCCTGCCCGGCCTCGGCTGGCGTGGCGACCTGCGGGCCGACGAGCGGGTGGTGCAGGGCAGCCGCACCTACGTACCGGTGATCCCGGAACACGAGTGGTACCGGGCCGAGGCCGAGCAGGTGGAGGTGTTCGCGCCGCTGGTACCTGTGGAACGGGTCTGGGTGGAGACCATCGGTGAGCGACGGCCGGTGGCCGGGGCGAGCGCCCCGGGTCTCCGGCTGGTCTCGCTGGACGTGCCGGAACGCCGGCCACCCACGCCGGTGTTCGAGGCCGACGCGGTGACCGGGCGGCGCGTGGTGCACGTGGACAACGGCGTGGAACGACGCGACCTGCGTGCCGTCACCGAGACCTACTCCGGCGCGGACGGCGACATCTGCGTGCGGGTGGCCCCGGAACTGGAGTGGTACCGGTGGGCCTGGCGCGGCCAGGCGCCGACCACGTTGGAGGTGCCGGTGCACCTGCTCTGGCTTGAGTAGGTGTCAAACGACCTTACTTGCCCCGCAGACGCGCCATCCGTCCCGCTCAACGACCCGAAACTGCCAGTCCTCCCGGCGACTGCTTCGCGTCTGGCCATCAGCCGAGCTCGAGATGGTCAGCGTCGTGGTCACTGACTCACCGTCGCCGTTCTCGACCCTGGTTAGGGGCCCCCAGCTGGCTCGGACCACTACGTTGAAGTTGGCCTCCCGCTGTTCCATCTCTGCGCGGAGGCTTCGGAGGGCATCAAGGTCCCCCTCGGACTTGCAGACGAACTCCTGCGTTTTCGTGTCGTTGCGGTCCACGAGGAAGGCTCGGAGATAGTTGTCCACCACGACGTCGGGAGCGCTTCGGTCCGGGGCGGTCGCGCGGTCGTACAGCACGAACCCGACCACACCGCCCACGGTGCAGAGCACCGCCAGCACCCCCGCGACGACAGCGAGCACTGTGCGCACCGGGCGCTTGGGGCGTACCGGGGCGGGAGCGGGCGCGAGGGGCGCCAACTGCTCCGGCGGGGTCCGCTGCGCCGGTACTCGGGACACCTGGGAACCGGCGGGGGGCTGCACTGATTCCACCTCCTGAGGCTATCGGCTGCGCGTCGCGTACCCAATGCCTGGAACCGGCGGATCGTGGCGAACCGCCGGGCGGACGCCGACCGGCGGCGGGGTGAGGCTGCTCACCGCCGACCAGCTCACCGCGCCGACCGACATCCCGGTGGACGGCCGCCGCCTGGGTTACCGTCACACCTCGGGGAGGACATGTCGGCCTCGGAAAGAGAGGTGGACGCGGTGGCGACTCCGAAGGCGCGCGCCGGCCGGGCCGCCGCGCTGCACCGCCGGGCCGAGGCCGCCGCGACGGCGGCGGCGGGCATCCTCGACGAGATCCGGCCCGCGCCGGCCGACCACCACCGGCAGTACGAGCTGGCCGAGCGCCTGCGGGCGGCTGCAGAAGTAGCTGCGCCGGGTTGGGCCGGCGGGCCGCTGGAGTCGCTGAGCGCGACGACGCCTCCCGGTGACGGCCTGCCGCCGCTGGTCCGGGTGGGCACCGCGGCGCCGCTCGACGACGCCCGCTTCCCCGCGCTGGTGCCGTTGCTCGGCAGCGGCCATGTGAGCCTCGACGCCGACGCCTCCGACGCCCGGGTGGCCGGGCTGCTCCGCGCGCTGCTGCTGCGCATGTTCGCCGCGACCCCGGCGGGCGCGCTGCTGGCCCGCGCGGTCGACGACGGTTCCGGTGCGACGTTCGCCGGGTACGCGCCGCTCGCCGACGCCGGCCTGCTGCCACCGCCCGCCACCGACCTCGGCGGGATGCGTGCGGTGCTGGCCGAGGCGGAGCAGTGGGTGGCGGCCGGAACGGCCCGGCAGCGCGGGCACGACCGGACGCTGCTGCTCGTGGTGGCCGCGCTGCCCGACGGTACGACTACCGCCGACCTGGACCGGCTCGCCGGACTGGCCGAGGGCGGGCCGCGCGCCGGGCTGCATCTGGTGCTCGCCGGCTGGCCGGACGGCAGTCCGCTGCCGCGCGCCACCCCGGTCACGGTCCGCACCGCGTACGCGCTGGTCGGCGACCCGCCCGGCGCCGGCTTCAGCAGTCCCGGCGCCGAGCCGCCGGTCGGCTTGAACTCGCCCGTGTTCCTCGACGAGGATCCGCCCGCCGATCTGGTCGCGGACGTGTGCGCGCGGTTGGCCCGGCAGATCGAGGACGGCTCCCGCCTCTCGCTGCGTGACCTGCTGCCGGCCGACGGCTTCTGGACGGCCGGCTCGGCCGACGGACTGAGCACCACTGTGGGTGACGCCGCCGGGCGCCCGGTCAGCCTGGGCGTCACCGAGCTGACGCCGCACTGGCTGGTGAGCGGCCGGGGTCAGGCGGGCCGGTCGGCGTTCCTGACCGACGCACTGTTCGGCCTCGCCGCCCGGTACGGCCCGGACGAGCTGGCGCTCTACCTCGCCGACCTGGCCGACGGCGAGTCGTTCGTGGAGTTCCTCCAGACCGAGCGGGACCGTTCCTGGGTGCCGCAGGTGCGCGCCACCGGGATGGCGGCCGACCGGGAGTACGTGGCCGACCTGTTCGGCGAGCTGGAGGCGGAGCTGCGCCGCCGCGAGGAGGCGTCCCGGCGGGCCGGTGGGCAGCGCTACGCCGAGCTGCGCCAGCACCAGCCGCTCCCACGCATCGTCTGCGTGGTCGACAACTTCCCGCTGGCGCTGCGCGAGCGGGACCGGCTCGCCGCCGACCTGCTGGCCCGGCTGGACGCGCTCGCCCGCGCCGGCCGGTCGTACGGGATCCACCTGGTGCTGGCCGGCGAGGGTGACCTGGGCATCGGCGGCCCACGTGACCCGCTGCTCGGCCAGTTCCCGGTGCGGGTTGCGCTGCCCGGCGGCTCGGCGGTGCTGGAACCGGCGAACGACTCGGCGGCCGGGCTGCCGGTGGGCAGCGCGGTGGTGAACACGGCGGGTGGCCTGGGCGGTCCGCGCGGCGCGACCCGGGGGCACGAGCGGATGATCCGTTTCCCGGATCCGTACGAGGATCCCGCGGTCCTGACCGACCTGCGGCGACGGCTCTGGGAGGCGCGGGGCGAGTCGGCGACCCCGCCGGTGGTCTTCGCCGGGTACGCCCGCCCGCTGCTCGCCAACGATCCGCGGCACCGGGCCGCGCTCGCCGGCCGGGCCCACGCGCCCGCCGCGTTGCTGGGCCGGGCGGTGGACGTGCGGCGGTCCACTGTGACGGTGCCGCTGGGGCCGGGCGCGGGGCGGAACCTGGCCGTCCTGGGGCGGGACGAGGAGGCCGAGCGGCTGCTGGTCACGGCGGTACGCAGCGCGGCGGCAGCACATCCGGGCGCGGCCCGGTTCGTGCTGGCGCCGCTGGCGAACGGCTCGGCCGAGCCGGCCGGGGTGCTCGCCGCCGAGCTGGCCGGACGCCACCGGGTGGAGACCGTTGACGCGGCCGGGCTGCGGACCGCCATGGAGTCGGATGAGCCGGGCTACCTGGTGGTGTTCGGGCTGGACGTGCCGGACGCCACCGAGCTGCCGCCCGACCTGCTGCGGACGCTGCTGCTGGAAGGCCCGCCCGCCGGCCGGCACCTGCTCGGCTGGTGGCGGGCACCGGCTCCGCTGGCCGGACTGCTCGGCCCGGAGGGCGAGGTGGACAAGCTCACCGCCGTGGCGGTCACCGACGTTCCGGGCGGCCGGCTGGAGCAGCTCTTCGACCGCCCGGTCTGGTGGCGGCCCCGGCCGGGACGCGCGGTGCTCTGGGACGGCCCTGATGAGCAGGGCACGGTCTTCGTGCCGTTCGGCACGGCCGAAGTGGCGACCGCGCGGGTCGAGCCGGACCCGCGGGCGACTGACCGCGCCGGGGAGGGGGCCGCATGAGTGAGACCGGCACGGCCGTACCGGGGCCCCGCGCGGGTGGCCCGACCACCGTGGCGGACCCCGCCGAGTCGGCCTGGGCGGAGTACGTCGCTGCCGCGCGGGCGCTCGACGGCGTACGCCGGGCGGCGGCCACCGCTGCCGGGGAGCAGGCACGGTCGGTGGCCGCGGCCCGCGAGGAGCTGACAGCGGTACGCGAACGACTGGCGCCGCAGCAGTCCCGGCTGCGTGATCTGGGCGTACCGGCGATGTCGCTGGTCCCGACGCCGCCGGAGGTGACCGAGGCGGCCCGGTCGATGGCGGGCGGGCCGTCGGCGGTGCTGGCGGCGCTGCGCGCGGCCGGGGACTGGGCGGACGCGGCGGACGACACGTTGAGCGCGCGCGGCCTGCCGCGGCTCGCCCGGTGGCCGGCCCGGCCCCGCAACCTTTTGGTGTACGGGCCGCTGGCGCTCGTGGTGCCGCTGCTCCAGTTGCTGTTGTACGCGATCGCCGGCCCGGGGCCGGTGACGGTGCTGGCGCTGCTCGTGGGGCTGCCGCTGCCGGCTGTCGCGTTCATGCTGGGCTGGCTCGCGGTGGGGCGTGTCTTCCGCCCGCGGCCCACCGACCGGGTGGACCGGACACCCCGCTTCGGCGCCCTGGTCTGTCTGGTCCCGGCGGTGCTCACCGCCGCCGGCCTGCTGCTCGCCATGCTGCCCGATTGACGACGGCCGCGCCCTCCCGGACGGGAGTACGCGGCCGTCGATGTCGGTCGGGAGTCAGCGGGCCATGATCAGCGCCATCGCCTCGGCCCGCGACTTCGCGTCGTTCTGGAGGCCGCCGCGCACGGCGGACGTGATGGTCTTCGCGCCGGACTTCTGGATGCCGCGCATCGCCATGCACATGTGCTCGCACTCCAGCACCACGATCACGCCGCGCGGGGCGAGGCTGGACATCAGCAGGTCGGCGATCTGCGAGGTCAGCCGCTCCTGCACCTGCGGCCGGCGGGCGAACACCTCGACCAGCCGGGCCAGCTTGGACAGGCCGGTGATCCGGCCGTCCGGGCCGGGGATGTAGCCGATGTGCGCGCTGCCCCGGAACGGCAGCAGGTGGTGCTCGCAGAGGCTCATCACGTCGATGTCCCGGACGAGCACCAGCTCCTCGTGGTTGGCCTCGAACGTGGTGCGGAGCACCTGCGCGGGGTCGACCCGCAGGCCGGCGAAGAGTTCGGCGTACGCGCGGGCGACCCGGGCGGGCGTCTGCTGGAGGCCGTCGCGGTCCGGGTCCTCGCCGACAGCGATGAGGATCTCGCGGACCGCCTTCTCGATCCGGGCGAGGTCGACGCTGTCCTCCACCGGGCCACCGGTGAGCTTGCCGCTGATCAGGCGCGCGGCCACGTAGTCGAGCGCGTCGTCCCCGTCGGGCTCGGTCGCGGAGACGGCCGACTCCCTGTGGTGGGAGCCGGCCGTCGTCGGATCGCTGTTCAGTGCGTACCGTCCGAGTTGTTGCTGGAACCACCGATCGAGGCGGCGGCGTCGGCGCGGGACTGCGCCGCCAGCGCCTCCTTCTCGGCCGGCGTGAGCACCGGCGGCTCGGTGGAGGGCAGACGCTTGCCGAAGCCGTGGTACGGCGCCATCGGCGGGCGCTTGACCACCCGCGCGCAGATCCGGGCCATGTCGGCGGTGGAGAGCGTCTCCTTCTCCATCAGCTCCAGGACCATGTTGTCCAGGACGTCCCGGTATTCCACCAGGATCTCCCAGGCCTCGTCGTGGGCCAGCTCGATCAGCGCGCGCATCTCGCCGTCGATCTCGGCGGCCACCGCGTCGGAGTAGTCCCGCTCGTGGCCCATGTTGCGGCCGAGGAACGGCTCGTCGCCGCTGGTGCCGTACTTGATCGCACCGAGCTTGGAGCTCATGCCGTACTGCGTGATCATCGCGCGGGCCAGCTGCGTGGCCTTCTCGATGTCGTTGCCGGCGCCGGTGGTCGGCTCGTGGAAGACCAGTTCCTCGGCCGCCCGGCCACCCAGCGCGTACGCCAGGGTGTCGATCATCTCGGCCCGGGTCTGGGTGTACTTGTCCTCCGTCGGGAGGACGAGCGTGTGACCCAGCGAGCGACCCCGGGACAGGATGGTCACCTTGTGCACCGGCGCGGCGTGCGGCAGCGCCCAGGCGACCAGCGCGTGCCCACCCTCGTGGTACGCGGTGATCTTCTTCTCCTGGTCGCTCATCACCCGGGTCCGGCGCTGCGGGCCGGCGATCACCCGGTCGATCGACTCCTCCAGGGAGTCGTTGGTGATCGCCCGCTGCTCCTTACGAGCGGTGAGCAGCGCGGCCTCGTTGATCACGTTGGCCAGGTCGGCGCCGCTGAAGCCCGGGGTACGCCGGGCGACCGCGTCGAGGTCGACGTCGGGCGTGAACGGCTTGCCCTTGGCGTGCACCCGCAGGATGGCCTTGCGGCCCTCCATGTCGGGGGCGTCGACCGGGATCTGCCTGTCGAACCGGCCCGGGCGCAGCAGCGCCGGGTCGAGGATGTCCGGCCGGTTGGTGGCGGCGATCAGAATGACGCCGCCCTTGGTGTCGAAGCCGTCCATCTCGACAAGCAGCTGGTTGAGCGTCTGCTCCCGCTCGTCGTGACCGCCGCCCATGCCGGCGCCACGGTGGCGGCCGACCGCGTCGATCTCGTCGACGAAGACGATCGCCGGGGCGTTCGACTTGGCCTGCTCGAACAGGTCGCGGACGCGGCTGGCGCCGACACCGACGAACATCTCGACGAAGTCGGAGCCGGAGATGGAGTAGAAGGGCACCCCGGCCTCGCCGGCGACCGCGCGGGCCAGCAGCGTCTTACCGGTACCGGGCGGGCCGAACAGCAGCACGCCCTTCGGGATCTTGGCGCCCAGGGCCTGGTATTTCGCCGGGTTCTGCAGGAAGTCCTTGATCTCGTGCAGTTCCTCGACGGCCTCGTCCGCACCCGCGACATCAGCGAAGGTGGTCTTCGGCGTGTCCTTGGTGATCATCTTCGCCTTGGACTTGCCGAAGTTGAGCACCCGGGAGCCGCCGCCCTGCATCTGCGACATGAAGAACAGCAGCAGGAGCACGAGCAGCGCGATGGGAAGCAGGTTGACCAGCAGGCTGACCCAGATGCTGTCCGACGACACCTTGGTGTCGACCGGGCCGGTGATGCGGTCCGCCGCCTCGGCCTCGCGTACCTGGTTCCAGACCTGGCCGCCGACCTCGTACGGGAACTGCGCCTCGATCTTGTCAGTGGTGGTGTCGCCGTCGAACTTGGCCTTGTCCTTCAGGTCGAGCTGGAGCGTCTGCTCCTTGTCCTGGAAGACGACCTTCTCGATGCCACCCTTGTTGAGCTGGTCGAGCGCGACGGACGTGTCCACCCGGTGGTAGCTGGGACCAGCGGTGAACAGTTGACTGAGCACAACGGCGCCGAGGATGACCAGGATGATCCAGACCACCGGTCGGCGGAAGAAACGCGTACGTTCCATGCTGTAGTCGGGTGCCGAGGCGCCCGCATCCTCCTGATCGACGTCCTGACCGTCTGAATGGTGTCGCCGCCTTGAGCGGCGGCCGGGGCCGCCGTGCGGGCCGGCCCGACCCCCGGGGCACGCAAACTGCCGCACCACGGTCATTCGACGGTACACCGTACGCGCGACGAGTGAGCTTGCGAGCCCGGCACTTACGCGTAGGGCGAACCCGGGTTTGAGCCGGCGTGGCGGGGAGCTCCCACCCGGCCCGCCCACACCGCACGGTCACGCGGTTCGAGGGGCCGGGCGTGGAGGGTGCCTCCACGTCACCGGTCCCTACCGTAGACCGGAAGACTGAGAGCCCGCTGAATGTCAGCTGACGAAGGGCTCGGCAAAGCCTCAGGCCCGCGCGTACACCTCGGGCTTGAGCACCCCGACGTAGGGCACCTCGCGGTACCGCTCGCCGAAGTCGAGCCCGTAGCCCACGACGAACTCGGTGGGGATGTCGAACCCGACGTACTTGACCGGGACCTGCACCTTGACCGCGTCCGGCTTGCGGAACAGCGCGACCACCTCGACGCTCGCCGCGGAGCGCGACTCCAGGTAGCGCAGCAGCCAGGACAGCGTCAGGCCGGAGTCGACGATGTCCTCGACGACCACCACGTGGCGGCCGGCGATGTCCCGGTCCAGGTCCTTGAGGATGCGGACCACGCCGGACGAGGTGGTGCCCTGGCCGTAGGACGAGACGGCCATGAACTCCAGCTCGGCGGGCGGGCCCTGGCGGCCCAGCGCGCGGGCGAAGTCGGCCATGAACATGACCGCTCCCTTGAGCACACAAACGAGCAGCAGGCCGTCCTCGACGTGGGCGTAGTCCGCCGAGACCTGCTTGGCCAGCTCCGCGGTCTTGTCGCGGATCTGCGCCTCCGAGATGATCACGTGGTCGATGTCGGCGTCGTACCAGGAGCCGTCAGCCATGCTCCTAGCCTGCCGTACGCCCCCGCGCCGCCGTCGGCGGGGCCGCCCCTTTTGGCGCGGTCCCGCCGGGGATTTTCGGCGCGAACTGAATAAATCACCTCAGCAGGTACGGGAGCGCCAGCGCTGCCCGTCGTCGCTCGGCTTCCAGTCGGCCGAGTCGCGGGTGTCGGCGGTGAACCCGAAGGCGCTGGCGCCGACGAGAAGGAGCAGGAAGAGCAGGAGCAGCAGAACGGTCATGGCGGCGCTCACTTTCGCATGGTTGAGACTGTTTTCGCCGCCGGTGCGCACCGGACACCATTGATTCTGCGGGCCACCGACCGATCCGGACAGTGGCAGGAATGTCATCGGGCATCGATTTCCTGCCACCTGTCGGGTTACCCTCGTCACATGCTCCGCTCGGTCGCCGTCATCGCCATGGACCACGTCGCCGCCTTCGAACTCGGCGTGCTCGCCGAGGTCTTCGGCACCGACCGCACCGCCGACGGCTTCCCCGGATACCGGTTCGACGTCTGCACCGCCGACGGCGGCGCGGTCCGCAGCCGCTCCGGGTTCCTGCTCACCCCCACCGCCGGCCTCGGCCCGGTCGAGGACGCCGACCTGGTAGCGGTCCCCGCGCACGCCGACGGCACCCCGGTCCCCGAGCCGGTGCTCGCCGCGCTGCGCCGCGCCGCCGACCGGGGCGCCTGGCTGCTCA
This sequence comes from Micromonospora sp. CNZ286, assembly GCF_014207755.1. Classification (NCBI taxonomy): domain Bacteria; kingdom Bacillati; phylum Actinomycetota; class Actinomycetes; order Micromonosporales; family Micromonosporaceae; genus Micromonospora; species Micromonospora sp. CNZ286. Next base: position 7,035,464 of record NZ_JACHIZ010000001.1, on the reverse strand, counting down.
GCGTCTGCGCCGGCGCGTTCGTCCTCGGCGAGGCGGGCGTGCTGGACGGGCGCGACTGCACCACCCACTGGCGGTACACCGACGAACTCCAGCAGCGCTTCCCGGCCGCCCGGGTCCAGTGCGACTCGCTCTACGTGCAGGACGACCGGCTGCTCACCAGCGCAGGCACCGCCGCCGGCATCGACGCCTGCCTGCATCTGGTACGCCAGGAGCACGGCTCCGCGGTGGCGACCCGGCTGGCCCGCCGGATGGTGGTGCCGCCGCACCGCGACGGCGGCCAGTCGCAGTACGTCGAGGCGCCGATCCCCAAGGCGCCGGAGGCACCCACGCTGGAACCGGTGCTGGAATGGTTGATGGGACACCTGCCGCGACAGGTGACAGTGGACGAGCTGGCGGCGCGCGCCGGGATGGCCCCACGTACGTTCGCCCGCAGGTTCCGCGCCGAGACCGGCACCACCCCGCACGACTGGGTGACCAACCAGCGGGTGCTGCTGGCCCGGCACCTGCTGGAGGACACGTCACTGAGCGTGGAGGGCGTCGCCGAGCAGGCCGGTTTCGGCGACGCGGCAGCGCTGCGGCACCACTTCACTCGCCGGGTGGGCACCACCCCGCTCGCCTACCGCACCACCTTCCGAGACCGCCAGACCACCTGACCCACCCCACACCGCCGGCACCTCTGGAGCGGTGATCAAGGAGTTTGCGGGCTGGGGAGGGCCGGAACGTGACCAAAAGGCCTTGATCAACGGGGGGGTAGGGGGGCCGCCCGCTCGGGTCAGGGCAGGAGGTGACCCGCGTGGCGGCGTACCTGGTGGTTGCCGGGCAGGTGCACCGGGCCCTGTCCGCGCCACGCCGTGACCAGGGCGTCCAGCGCGGCCACGTGCCTGTGGGACAGCGCGGCCGGCGCGGCGCCCAGCTCGCGGGCCCAGGTGTGCAGCACCCGGGTACGGACGGCGGCCGGCAACTCGGCGAGCCCGGCTACGGACAGCCCGCCCTCCCTGGTCCGGGCGTCGGCGAGCGCGGCGTCGGCGAGCGCGTCGAGCGCGGCGTTGTCGGCCGCGAGCAGCCCGGCGGTACGGGCCAGGTTGGCCACCACCCCCGGCCCGAGCGCGTCGACGAGTCCCGGCAGCACGTCGGACCGGACCCGGGCCCGGGCGTACGCGGGGTCGGCGTTGTGCGGGTCCGCCCACGGGTCGAGCCCGAGCGCTTCGCAGGCGGCCCGGGTGTCGGCGCGCGGGACGTCGAGCAGTGGGCGCAGCAGGGGTACCCCGTCGACGTCGCGCCGCTCCGGCATCCCGGACAGCCCGCGCGGTCCGGCGCCCCGGGCCAGCGCCAGCAGGACTGTCTCGGCCTGCTCGTCGCGCGTGTGCCCGAGCAGCACACCGACTGCGTCGAATCGGTGGGCGGCCGCGATCAGCGCCTCGTACCGGGCCTCGCGGGCGGCCGCCTCCGGACCGCCGGGCCGGCCGTCCACGCGTACCGGAAGCACCTCGACCGGGTCGAGCCCTTCGGCGCGGGCCCAGTCGGCGACCGCCTCGGCCCGTTCCGCCGACCCGGCTTGCAGGCCGTGGTCGACCGTCACCAGGCCGGCCTGCCGTCCGAGCCGGGGGGCCACGAACGCGGTGGCGGCGGCGAGCGCGAGCGAGTCGGCCCCGCCGGAGCAGGCCACCAGCACCGGGCCGCCGCCGGGCAGGCCGGTCAGCACCCGGCGGACGGCGAGCCGCACGGCGGCGACGGCGGGAGCAGGCGACGGCGAGCGACGCGACCGGGCGCCGGAATCCGCCCGGCCCGCGGAAGAAGCCGGACCGAGCGGACCAGCCGAACCGGCCGGATCAGCCGACGGGCGGGGTGGCACCAGCGGGCCCGTGTACGCGTGACACCCAGGCGTCCGGGTCGCCCAGCTCGTCCAGGCGGGGCAGCGTCAGCGGCGACGAGAAGATCTTGTTGAAGCCCTGCATCCCCACCCGGTCGACGACGCCGTGCACGAACTTGCGGCCCTCGGCGTACTGGCGCATCTTGACCTCGATGCCGAGCAGCCGCCGGATCGCCTTCTCCAGCGGGTTGCCGGACTCGCGGCGGCGGTTGAACGCCGCCCGGATCGACTCGACGCTGGGGATGACCTGCGGGCCGACGCCGTCCATCACGAACTCGGCGTGGCCCTCCAGCAGCGTCATCAGCGCGGTCAGCCGGTCCAGCACCGCGCGCTGCGCCGGGGTCTGCACGATGTCCAGCACGCTGGCCCGGCTCTCCGGGTCCTTGACCGCGTCGGAGAGCGTCGCCACGCCGCGGCGGACCCGCTCCAGCAGGTGCTCGCCGCCCTGGGAGGCGTCCACGAACGCCTGCACCTCGCCGAGGAAGTACGCGCGCATCCACGGCACGGCGGTGAACTGGGTGCGGTGGGTCACCTCGTGCAGGCACACCCAGAGCCGGAAGTCACGCGAGTCGGCGCCGAGCTTCCGCTCGACCTCCAGGATGTTCGGGGCCACCAGCAGCAGCTGGCCGGGGTCGCCGGCGAAGACCTCGTACTGGCCGAGCACGCGGCCGGAGAGGTACGCCAGCACGGTGCCGGCCTGCACGCCCGTGACCCGGGAGCCGATCGCCTCGGTGAGCGCGCCCGGCCGCTTGTCCCCGGAGAGGCGCTCGACCAGCGGGGAGACCACCTCACGCAGCCCGGCGATGTTCGCCGCCGCCCAGTCCCGGCGGTCGACCACGCGTACCGGCGGGTGCGCGACCTGCGCACGCAGGCCGGTGTAGTCGGCGACGTGACCGGCCGCCTCCTCGGTCAGCCGGCGCAGGTCGCCGACCACGTCGGTGGCCTCGGCGTACGACACCCGGGGGCCCGACTTGCTCAGCGCCCCCGCTGTCGCGGCGGCCAGATCCCAGTCCACGAACTGCGCCATGAACCCACCGTACCCGCGCCGGAACACCCCCACCCGGGCTCGCGCCGGCCTATCGACGCCCGTCGGTCAGCGGCAGCCGCACCCGGCCAGCGCGGAGCTGATCCGGTCCAGCGCCGCCCGGGTGTCGTCCAGCGAGCCCTGGGTCCGGTCGGTGAGCACGGCGAACGTGAGCAGCCGGCCGTCGGCTGTGGTCACCGTGCCGGCGATCGCGTTGACGCCGCTCAGCGTGCCGGTCTTGGCCCGGACGACACCCGCTCCGGCGCGGGTCGCCGCCGCGCGGTAGCGCTCGTCGAGCGTGCCGGACCAGCCGCCGACCGGCAGACCGCCGAAGATCGCGGCGAGTTCGGGGTGGCTGCCGTTGCCGGCGAGCGTGATCAGGTCGGTGAGCAGCGAGGGGCTGATCCGGTTGGTGCGGGACAGCCCGCTGCCGTCGGCCAGGCTGATCTCGCCGGCGGGCAGGCCCAGCTCGCCGAGCACCTGGTCGGTGGCGGCCGCGCCGCCGGCGAACGAGCCGGGCTTGCCCTTGGCGAGCGCCACCTGGCGGGCCATCGCCTCGGCGATCACGTTGTCGCTGTCGCTGATCATGATGTCGACCAGCCGGATCATCGGCAGTGATTCGACCTTTCCGAGTTCGGCGCCGGGGGCCGTACCCGTGGCGCCGGACGCGGCCGGCGCGGTGCCCCGGGTCACCTGGGCGGCGCCGCCGGTCAGGCCGAGCAGCTTGGCGAACTGCCGGCCGGCGGTCAGGTCGGGCTGCGGCACCCGCTCGGCGGCGTGATTGGTCTGCTCGGCGGTGCGCCGCGCCTCAGCCGCGTTCTTCCGGGCACCGTCGGTCATCAACGCGGTGATCGCCGCGCCGAAACCGCCGGTGGGGATGTCGGCGTCCCAGCCGGGCTCGAAGACCGGGCCGCTGAACAGCGACGAGTCGACGATCACCTTGGTCGGCGCGGTGCCACCGAGCGCGTCGCGCACCTGGGCGGCGAGGTCGTCCAGCCGGGCCGCGCCCGGGTAGAAGCCGTTCTTGTCCACGGCGAGCGTGGGGTCACCGCCGCCGACCAGGACCACCTCGCCCGGGTTGGCGCCGGCCACGGCCCGGGTCGGGATCCGGTAGGCCGGGCCGCGTGCGGCGAGCACCGCCACGCCGGTCGCCAGCTTGGTCACCGAGGCGGGCACGGTGGGCGTGTCCTGACCGCTGCCGTAGAGCGCCTGGCCGGTGCTCACGTCGGCCACCGACACGTGCACCCGGTCGCCGAGCGCGGCGGCGCGGACCAGCGGGTCCAGCGCGGAGCGGATACCGGCCTCGGTGGGCAGCGGGGCGTTGCCGTCCGGCCCGGCCAGCACGGCCTGCGGGGAGGGCTCGGGCGGCGCGGCGACCGCCGTACCCGTGCTGTCGTCGTCGCCCAGCCACCCGGCGACCGGGCCGGGGCGCAGCACGGCGAGCCCGGCCACCGCCAGGGCCAGCACGAGCACGCAGGCGAGCGCCGCGACGAGCCGCCGGCCGCGTCGCGGCCGGCCCGGGGGCGGCCCGGAGGGTACGGGCGGCGCGGCGCCGATCGGCGGGACCGGCGGGCTGACCGGGATCGAGTCCGGCGCGCCGGGCCAGTTCAGCGGAGCCGTCGGGTCGTGGGACGGGCCGACGCGGGCCGAGCCGCTCGCCGGGCCGGAGCCGTGGTGCGGCGGGCCGACGCGGGCGGACCCGGTGGCCGGAGCCGGACGATGGGGGACGTTCGCACCAGGGACGGACACCCGCCCGGTGGCCCCGCCGGAACCGGAACCGGCGGACCCGCGCCCGTCAACCCTCTCGGGGCGGTAGTGTGAATCTTCCCTCCCCACGGCCCCCTCCTCCCCGCTCGAAATCGCCTTGGGCGACACTACTTCGGTCCGAACACTATGCGGCGGCCGGAGCCGACGGGGGGCGTTCACCCCGCGCCGGGGGTGAGCCGCTGGTTTCCGTTAGCCAGCGTGGGCAAACGAGGGAGCGTGGAAGATGGATTTCGACGTCACGGTTGAGATCCCCAAGGGTCACCGGAACAAGTACGAGGTAGACCACGCGACCGGCCGCATCCGGCTGGACCGCACCCTCTTCACCTCCACGCAGTACCCGGCCGACTACGGGTTCATCGAGGGCACCCTGGGCGAGGACGGCGACCCGCTGGACGCGCTGGTGCTGGTGCCGGAGCCGACGTTCCCGGGCTGCCTGATCCGCTGCCGCACCATCGGCATGTTCCGGATGACGGACGAGAAGGGCGGCGACGACAAGGTCCTCTGCGTGCCCTACGAGGACCCGCGTCAGGAGCACCTGCGCGACATCCACCACCTGGGCGAGTTCGACCGGCTGGAGATCCAGCACTTCTTCGAGGTCTACAAGGACCTGGAGCCGGGCAAGTCGGTCGAGGGCGCGACCTGGGTGGGCCGGGTCGAGGCCGAGGCGGAGATCGCCGCGTCGTACCGGCGCGCCAAGGAGGCCGAGGAGCGCGGCGAGACGCTGCACTGACGCTCACGCTTTCGCCGGAGGCCCGGGTCGCGCGTCGCGACCCGGGCCTTGCGCGTGTTCAGGCGAGCAGGTCGCGGGCCCGGTCGTAGAGGTCGAGCACCGCGCAGGCCACCGGCACGACCGCGACCACGAGCGCGGTGTCGGTCAGGTCGGCCAGCCGGCCGAGGTACGGGGAGACCGGGCGCCGGGCGTACGTGGCGCCGGCGGTGACCGCCGTGAGTGCCAGGGCCAGCCCGCCCACTGTCAGCGCCAGGCGGCCACCGGGACCGGCCCGCTCGGCCAGCACCACGCCGAGCAGGGCGAACCCGGCCAGCCCGGCGACGACAGCGGGCACCCGGTGCCGTACCGCCACGAACAGCCGGGAGCGCAGCAGCAGCACCCCGCAGGCGACGGCGGCGAGCAGCAGCCCGGCGGTACGCCCGACGGAGACGAGCACCGCGACCGCGCCGACTGCGAGCACCGCGTGGCCGAGCAGCATCCCGGTGAGCACCTCCTCGGCGCGGGCCACCGCCGCGTGCACCCGCCCCCGGTCCGGCAGGTCCCGGGTGCCGGCCGGGCTGGGCAGGGTGAGCGGCGGCAGCGGCAGCTTGCCGACCCGGATGGCCAGCAACGGCAGCCCGCCGAGCGCGAACACCAGCACGGCGAGCAGGACCGCGGCGGTGCCGTCCGGGTCGAGCAGCAGCCCGCCGAGCGCGGCCGCCACGCCTGCCACGCCGACAGTCACCCCGGCCACGGAGACTCGGGACCGGCTGGCCACGCCGAGCAGGCCGAGCACCGCCACCAGCAGCAGCGCCACCGAGCCGACCAGCAGTTCGGGGGCGCCGACCCAGCGCAGGCCGGGGATCGGGCCGACCGGGTCGCCGGAGGTGACCGCCAGCGCACCGGCCGCCGCGGCCCAGGGCAGCGCGTACCCGCCGAGCGTGGCGCCGACCGGGCCGTCCCCGTACGCCCGGGACGCCGCGGTGGCGGTGAGCACCAGGATCAGGGCGACCGCCGCGGCGACCGGCCAGCCGCGCGCGCCCGGCCCGGCCGCGACCACGGCGACCAGGCCGACGGCCAGGGGTACGGCGGCACCGGCGAGCGCCGCGGCCCGGGTGGCCCGGCCCGACCAGGCGGCACCCCGGCGCCGGGCGCCGTCCACGATCGCCTCGACCACGTCGTCGTACTCCAGTTCGGGCCACTGCGCGCGGGCCGGCACCAGGTGCAGCACCTCGCCGTCGCGCACTCCTTGCGGCAGCAGCGCCTGGGCGGTGGCGAGCACCGCCCCGTCGGTCCGGCGCAGCACCCACCCGCCGTGCCGTTCCCCGTCGTCGGCCAGCCCCTCACCGGCGTGCCGGAGCACCTCGGGCAACAGCTCGGCCAGGGGCACCTGCTCCGGGAGGGCCACGTCGACCCGCCGCCTGGGCGCGCTGATCGTGACCCGGGCGAGCCCGCTTGTCATCGAGGCATCTCCATATCGAGCGGAGGGAGTGGGCTGACGGACGAGAGGACTTTACCTACGATGAGCCAGGCTCGGGTTACCCAGAGCCACTTCCGGGGAGGGTGAGTGTCCACTGTCGTCATCAAGCGGCCGCCACGCCGCCCGGCACCGGAGATCCCGGTCGGTGAGCTGCCCGTCGAGGCGCCGCCGGAGATCCCCGCCGCCGCCGGTGGGCGCTGGCAGCAGGCGCTGATGGTGCTGCCGATGCTCGGCGGGACGGTGGCCATGGCGATGATGTTCGGCCGCGGCGGCGGGGCCTACTCGTACGTGGTGGGCGGCATGTTCGGCCTCTCCTCGCTGGCGATGCTGGTCACCACCTGGGGCAGCGCCGGGCCGAAGAAGTCCGAGCTGATGGCCGCCCGCCGGGAGTACCTGCGCCACCTCGCCACGCTCCGGCGCCGGGTGCGGGAGACCGCCGGCGCTCAGCGGGCCGGGCTGTCCTACCGCCATCCGGAGCCGGGGCGGCTCTGGTCGACAGTCGACAGTCACCGGGTGTGGGAGCGCCGGCCGGGCGACCCGGACTTCGCCGTGGTCCGGGTCGGTGTGGGCCCGCAGACGCTCGCCACCCCGCTGGTCCCGCCGGTCACCCGCCCGCTGGAGGAGCTGGAGCCGATGACGGCCGGGGCGCTGCGGCGCTTCCTGGACGCGTACTCGGTGGTGCCGGACCTGCCGGTGGCGCTGTCGCTGCGCAGTTTCGCCCGGGTATTCGTGCGCGGCCCGGCCGGCCCGGTACGCGGCGCCGGCTCGCCCGCCGCGCAGGCGCTGGCCCGGGCGGTGCTCACCCAGCTCGCCGTCTTCCACGCGCCGGACGAGCTGCTGATCGCGGTCTGCGCCGGGCCGGAACGCCGGACCGCCTGGGAGTGGGTGAAGTGGCTGCCGCACGCCCACCATCCGGCGCGCACCGACGCGCTGGGCCCGGTGCGGCTGGTCACCAGCTCCGCCGCCGACCTGGAACGGCTGCTCGACGACGTGCTCGGCGCCCGGTCCCGGTTCAGCCCGCACGGCACCGCCACCGACGGGCCGCACGTCGTGGTGGTGCTCGACGGCGGTGACCTGACCGGCGCGACCGACCTGGCCGGTGACGGCGGCATCGACGCGGTCACAGTGCTCGACCTGGACACTCCGCCGCCCCGGCTGCTCGACCGGTACGCGCTCCTGCTCGACCTGGTCGACGGCCGGCTGCACTCGCACTCCGCGGAGGGGCACGCCGAGGTGGGCGCCGCCGACGCGCTGGCGCCCGCCGACGCCGAGGCGGTGGCCCGGCGGCTCGCGCCGCTGCGGCTGGCCGGCACGGTACGCGGACCGGACGCGCCGCCCGGCGCCGAGCTGGGTCTGCCCGAGCTGCTGGGTCTCGGCGACCCGGAGAGCTTCACCGCCGAGCAGGGCTGGGCGCCCCGGGCCGCGCGGGACCGGCTGCGGGTGCCGATCGGCGTGGGCGCCGACGGCGGGGCGATCGACCTCGACCTGAAGGAGTCGGCGCAGGACGGCATGGGCCCGCACGGCCTGCTGATCGGCGCGACCGGCTCGGGCAAGTCGGAGCTGCTGCGCACGCTCGTGCTCGGGCTGGCCGCCACGCACAGCTCGGAACAGCTCAACTTCGTCCTCGTCGACTTCAAGGGCGGCGCCACGTTCGCGCCGTTCGGGCGGCTGCCGCACACCGCCGCCGTGATCACCAACCTGGCCGACGCGCTGCCGCTTGTGGACCGGATGGTGGACGCGATCAACGGGGAGCTGATGCGCCGGCAGGAGCTGCTGCGCCGGGCCGGCAACTTCGCGAGCGTGCGCGACTACGAGCGGGCCCGGGCGGCCGGTTCGCCGCTGGCCCCGCTGCCGTCGCTGCTGCTGATCTGCGACGAGTTCTCCGAGCTGCTGTCCGCCAAGCCCGACTTCATCGACCTGTTCGTGCAGATCGGCCGGCTGGGCCGGTCGCTCGGGGTGCACCTGCTGCTTGCCAGCCAGCGGCTGGAGGAGGGGCGGCTGCGCGGGCTGGACACGCACCTGTCGTACCGGATCGGTTTGCGGACGTTCTCGGCGCTGGAGTCCCGGACGGTGCTGGGCGTGCCGGACGCGCACGAGCTGCCGCGCAGCCCGGGGCACGGTTACCTGCGCTCGGGCACCGATCCGCTGGTCCGGTTCAAGGCCGCGTACGTCTCCGGCGCGGTCCGCCGCCGCGGCGGCGGGGCGGGCGCGTCCGGCGCCGGTGAGGCGCGTGTGCTCGCGTTCTCCACCCACCTGGTCCCGGTGCCCGAGCCGCCCGCGCCCGTCGCCCCGCCCGCCGAGGACGACAGCGGCGAGACGTTGCTGGACCTGCTCGTGGACCGGCTGACCGGGCAGGGCCCACCGGCGCATCAGGTGTGGCTGCCACCGCTGGACGCCTCGCCCGCCCTGGACGAGCTGCTCGGCCCGGTCGGCACCGACCCGGTACGCGGGCTCACGGTGGCGAATCCGGAGCTGCACGGGGCGCTCCAGGTGCCGGTGGCGGTGGTGGACAAGCCGTTCGAGCAGCGGCGTGACCTGCTCTGGCTGGCGCTGGACGGCGCGGCCGGGCACGTCGCTGTGGTCGGCACCACCCGCAGCGGCCGGTCCAGCCTGCTGCGCACCCTGGTCTGCGCGCTCGCGCTCACCCACACCCCGGCCGAGGTGCAGGTCTACTGCCTCGACTTCGGCAGCGGGACGCTGGGCACGCTGCGCGACCTGCCGCACGTGGGCGGTGTCAGCGGGCGGACCGACGGCACCGCGGTGCGCCGTACCGTCGGCGAGGTCGCCGGCCTGCTGGCCGAGCGGGAGCGGCGTTTCGCCGAGGCCGGTGTGGAGTCGATGGCCGCATGGCGACGGCGGCGGGCGGCGGGCGCGCCGGACCCGTTCGGGGACGTGTTCCTTGTGGTGGACGGCTGGAACACGCTGCGCGGCGAGTACGAGGATCTGGAACCGCTGGTCACCGAGCTCGCCACCCGGGGCCTGGCGTACGGGGTGCACGTGGTGGCGAGCGCGCTGCGCTGGTCGGACTTCCGCCCGGCGATCCGTGACCTGTTCGGCTCCCGCCTGGAGTTGCGTCTCGGCGACCCGGCCGACTCGGTGGTGGTCAAGCGCGCGCTGGCGGCAACCGTGCCGGAGGAGCGTCCGGGACGCGGCATCACGGCGGGAGGGCTGCACTTCCTCACCGCCGAACCCCGCGTCGAGGCACTGGGCGCGGAGACCGCCGACATGGTCAAGGCGGTCGCCGGCGCGTGGACCGGTCCGCCGGCGCCCCGGGTGCGGCTGCTTCCGCCGGTGCTGCCGTACGCCGAGCTGGACCAGAGCGCGACGAGCGGGCTGGCGTTCCCGATCGGCGTGGCCGAGGCGGACCTGTCCCAGGTGGTGCTGGACTTCGCCACCGAGCCGAACTTCCTGGTCTTCGGCGACGCCGAGTGCGGCAAGTCGTCGTTCCTGCGGGCGCTCGCCACCTCGATCGTCAACCGGTTCACCCCGGAGCAGGCCCGGGTGATGCTCGTGGACTACCGGCGCAGCCTGATGGGCGTGATCGAGACGCCGCACCTGATCGGGTACGGGACCGCGGCGCCGCACACCGCCGAGCTGATCGAGTCGGCCGCAGGCTATCTCCAGGGGCGGCAGCCGGGGCCGGAGGTGACCCCGGCGCAGCTGCGCAGCCGGTCGTGGTGGCAGGGACCGGAACTGTTCGTGCTCGTCGACGACTACGACCTGGTGGCCGGTGGCCCGACGAATCCGTTGCGGGCGTTGGAGGAGCATCTGCCGCACGCGCGGGACGTCGGGCTGCACCTGGTGCTGGCGCGGCGTACCGGCGGTGCCGGGCGGACCGCGTACGAGCCGATCGTGCAGCGGCTGCGCGAGCTGTCCACGGCCGGGCTGGTGATGTCGGGCGGCCCGGAGGAGGGCGCGCTCGTCGGTCAGGTCAAGGCCGGGCCGCTGCCCCCGGGGCGGGCGCGTCTGGTCACGCGCCGGGAGGGGGTGCGCCTGGTGCAGTTGGCGCATCTCCCGCCCGGGTGATCCGCCTCGCGGAGTTGCCCCGTGACGGTCGGGACAACCGGTAATCTCCGTGCAGCATGTGTCTGACGCGACCGAACGGCTGGGGAATGTGACAGGGGATCGGCAGGGACCGCCCGGTGGGCCGCCCCGGCGTCGCGCCGGACGCGCGCTGCTCGCCGCCGTGTCGGCGCTGGCCACCGTCGCCGGTCCGCTGGCGCCGCCGGCCCACGCCGCGCCCGCCGCCCCGGCCACAGTGGCGCGTCCCTGGGTGTCCCCCGACCGCCTGCTGCGCACCGATCAGGTACGCGACGAGCAGTGGCAGCTGGAGGAGTTGCGGGCGAAGACCGCGTGGCGCACCTCGACCGGGCGCGGCGTGGTGGTCGCGGTGATCGACTCCGGTGTGGACGGCACCCACCCCGACCTGGCGGGCCAGGTGCTGCCCGGCCTCGATCTGGTGACGCCGGACGGCTCGGACGGCCCGGACCCGGTGGGGCACGGCACCACGGTGGCCGGGCTGATCGCCGGGCGGGCCGACGACGACCGGGGCGTGCTGGGGCTCGCGCCGGACGCCAAGATCCTTCCGGTCCGGGTCCTCGACGCCGAGAACCGCTACGACGACGCGCTGATCATCGCCAAGGCGGTGCGCTGGGCGGTCGACAACGGCGCCCAGGTGGTCAACCTGTCGCTCGGCGGCAGCAGCGACAACCCGGCCCTGGCCGCGGCGCTCGACTACGCGTTCGCCCGGGACGTGGTGGTGGTGGCCTGCACCGGCAATCTGGCCACCTCGACGACCACCGAGGTCTGGTACCCGGCCCGGGAACCGGGTGTGCTCGCGGTCGCCGGGCTGGAGCGGACCAGCGAGAACCTCTGGTCCGGCTCGATCACGGGTCACGAGACGGTGCTCAGCGCCCCGGCCACCGGGCTCTACGGCGCCCGGCCGGAGGGCTACTGGCGGGTGCAGGGTACGAGCTTCGCCGCGCCGCTCGTCGCCGCGACGGCTGCCCTGGTCCGCGCGCGGTATCCGAAGATGTCAGCCGGGGACGTGGTGAACCGGCTGATCGCCACCGCCCGGGATCTCGGCCCGACCGGCCGGGACGACCGGTTCGGCTACGGCCTTGTCGATCCGGTGGCCGCGCTCACCGCCGACGTCCCGGCGGTGGGCCACAACCCGCTCGACGACAACGGCTCCCCCGGCGTGGTGGGCTTCGGGCCGGCGCCCGGCGACACGCGGGACACCCGGGCCGCCGCGGCGGGCCGGGGCGGTGACCCGCTGGGGCGTTCCTCGGAGGGCTGGAACGCCCGGCCGGCGGGCCAGACGGACGCCTCCGCCCCGGAACGGCTCTGGACCGGCCTGGCCCTGTTCGTCGCACTCGTCACCGGCACCGCGTTGATGGTTCGCCGGTTCCGGCAGACCCGTCGCTGAACCGGTCTGATCCCGCCCTCGGATGGGTAGGGAGAGCTCCATGGACACCACCGGGGCCACTGTCACGCGGCAGCGATCGTGGCGGAGCCGCCGCCTCGACCCCGAGCACTCGCTGGGCCTGCGGCTCACCCTGGCCGCGGTCGCGGCGTTCCTGGTGCTGGTGCCGTTCGCCCTGATCGCGCTGCTGGTGCTCGGCGCGTGGCCGCCTCTGCTGCGGCTGGACGCCTCGATCGCCGACGCGTTCCACGGCTACGCACAGGACCATTCCGCCTGGGTCGGTGTGATGACGGTCTGGACGCACGTGTTCGGGCCCGGGCCGCTGCGGGTGGCCGCGGTCGTGGCGGTGGTCTGGCTGGTCCGGCGCGGCGCGCCCAGGCTCGCGATCTGGGTGGTCGTCACAATGGCCGCCGGCGGGCTGCTCGGCGCGCTGCTCAAGCTGCTCGTCGGCCGGGACCGGCCGGATCTGCTCGACCCGGTGGCCCGGGCCGCCGGTTACTCGTTTCCGTCCGGTCACGCGCTCAACGCCACGCTGGCGGCGGGTGTGCTGCTGCTGGTGTTCCTGCCGTTCGTGCGGGACAGCCGCCGGGGCCGGGTCGCGCTGTGGACCGCCGCCGTGCTGGTCGCAGTGGTGACCGGGCTCAGCCGGATCGCGCTGGGCGTGCACTGGACCAGCGACGTGGTGGGCGGCTGGGTGCTCGGGGCGGCGGTGGTGGCCGCGACAGCGGCCGGCTTCGCCACCTGGCGCAGCGGATCCGGGCGGCCGTCCGCCCGTCCGCTCCGTGAGGGGGTCGAGCCGGAGCTGGCCGACCAGCGGCCGGAGGGCGGCCGGGCGTAACCGGACCCGCGCCGGGGTACAGGCGTGCCCATGTCCGATGTCGTGATCCGAGTCACCCGGCGTGTCCTGCTGCCGCTGGCCCTGCTCTTCGCGCTGATGGTGGGCCTGGGCCTGCTGGTGACCCGGGTGCTGGCCCGTACCTGGCCGTTCACCGTGGAGGACACGGTCAACCGTGAGCTGGCCGGCGACCGGACGCCGGGGTGGAACGACATCTCGCTGGTGTTCAGCACGCTGGCCAGCACCCAGATGATCGTCGTGGTGACGGTGCTGGCGGCGCTGGTGCTGCGGCTGGTGCTGCACCGCTGGCGGGAGCCGCTGTTCCTGTGCGCGGCGGTGACCGCGCAGGCGCTGATCTTCCTGTTCACCACCATGGCCATCGACCGGAACCGCCCGGCCGTCGCGCACATGGACGCCTCCCCGCCCACGTCCAGCTTCCCGTCCGGGCACACCTCGGCGGCCACGGCGCTCTACGTCGGTCTCGCGGTGCTGCTGGCGCTGCGGGCGCGCAGCACCCCGGCCAAGGTCGGCTGGTGGACGCTGCTGGTGCTGGTGCCGATCGGCGTGGCGCTCACCCGGATGTACCGGGGCATGCACCACCCGAGCGACGTGGTCGCCTCGTTCCTCAACGGCGGCGCCTGCGTGGCGATCATGGCGCGGGCGGTACTCGACCGCACGCTCACCTGGGGCCGCGCCCGGCTGCCGCTGTCCCGCTCGGGCGACGAGGCGACACCGGCGGGAGCGCCGGCGGGTGGCTGAGCGCCGCCGGCCGGCTCAGGTGCAGTCGCCGGTCGCCACTCCCCGGGTACGCTCCGCGCCCGCGAGCGCCACCGGTCGCGCCTCGGCGGCGGTCACCGCGAAACCGGTGTTCGGGTCGTCCGCCGCCGCTGCGAAGATCACGCCGAGCACCAGACCGTTCGAGGAGACCAGCGGGCCGCCGGAGTTGCCGCTGCGCACCAGCGCCCGGATCGTGTAGATCTCCCGGTTGACGTCACCGGCCGAGTAGATGTCCGGGCCGGTGATCCGGTCGACGTCCCGGATCCGGGCCGGGCGGGCGTCGTACGGGCCGTCGAGCGGGAAGCCGAGCACGATCGCGTCAGCGCCGGTGGCGGCCGGGCCGGCGGCGAAGCGCAGCGACGGGCCGGGCAGCCCGGGTACGTAGAGCACGGCCAGGTCCCGGTCCGGGTCGTAGACGACGACCTCGCCGTCGTACCGCTCGCCGCGCAGTTCCACAGCCACCGAGCGGGTGCCGGCCACCACGTGCGCGTTGGTCATCACCCGGTCGTCGGCGTACACGAAACCGGAGCCCTCGATGCGGCGCGAGCAGCTCGGCGCGGAGCCGAGCACCTTCACCACCGACCGCCTGCTGTTCTGCACCACCTGGGAGTTGGCCAGCGCCGGGTCGGGCGGTGCCACCTGCCGGGCCCGGGTCGGCGCGAGGTCGCCGAACACGTCCGGGAAGCCGTTGGTGTCGACCGTGTCGCGCAGCGCTGTGGACAGGTCCTGCGCCTTGTCCGGCAGCACCTGGTCGACGACGGTGAGCAGCGCGCTGTTGCGGACCGAGGAGGCCAGCCACGGCACCGAGGAGGAGCCGAGCGGCACGGCGACCAGCCACGCCACGAGCATGACCGCGATGACCGAGATGAACGCGCCGCCGACGTCGTCGATCTTCCGGCCGGCCGGGCCGGTGATGGCGGCCCGCAGGTTCGAGCCGAGCCAGCCCGCCAGCGCCTGCCCCAGCACCGCGAGCCCGAAGATCGCCACCAGGGAGATCAGCACGCGTGTGCCGCTCGCCGCGAACTGCTGCGCGATCAGCGGCCCGACCTGGAGGCCGAGCAGCGCTCCGAGGAAGAAGCCGGAGAACGACAGGGCCCCGATGACGAAACCCTGACGGTATCCGCTGATCGCGAACACGAGCATGAGCAGAAGAAGGACGAGATCCACGGCGGACACCCCCCAAGGGTACGGGCACGGGGCCCGTGCTCGGCTCAGCGCTCGCGGAACGTGACCCGGGGATGCGTACGGGTGATCAGCGCACCGGGCTCTCGTCGGCCGCCTCGGTGCCCGCCGACGGAGCGGGCGTGGCGTCCACGGGCGGCAGGTCCACCACACGCGAGTGCGGCCAGGGCCGGGACCAGCCGCCCATCTCCAGCAGCCGGTCGATCACGCCTGCGGTGAAGCCCCAGACGAGCATGCCGCGTGCGGAGAAGGCGGGACCGATCCAGCCGCTCGGGTGGCGTACCCGCATGCGGTTGTCCGGGTCGACCAGCTCGGTGACCGGCAGCCGGGCCACGTGCGCGACCTCGGCCGGCTCACGCGGGTGCACCGGGTGCGGGTCGTGCCACCAGGCGAGCACCGGGGTGACCACGAAGTCGCTGACCGGGATCCAGAGCCGGGGCAGCTCGGCGAGCACTGTGACGCTGCCGGGGTCGAGGCCGACCTCCTCGTTCGCCTCGCGCAGCGCGGTGGCGCGGGCGTCGGCGTCCTCCGGGTCGGCCGCCCCGCCCGGGAAGGCCGGCTGCCCGGCGTGGTTGCGCAGCGTCGCGGCGCGCTGGAGGACGAGCACGTCCGGCCCGGCGCCGGGCTCCTCGCCGAGCAGCACCAGTACGGCGCTCTCCCGGCCGCCGCTGGACGGCGTGACGATGCGGGTGAAGTCCTCCGCCCGCGCGGTGCCGAGCCGGCCCAGCAGCGGGTCGAACCACACCGGCGGCCGTCGGGTCATACCCGCACCCCGAGGTGACGTTCGAGCAGCGCGGCGAGGCGGGCGTCGTCGAGCGCGCCGGTCGCGTCGGTGTGCCGGATCCGGCCGTCGGCGTCGACCAGCACTGTGAGCGGGAACGCGTTGCGTTCCAGCGCGCGCTGGAACGCGTCGCCCTGGTCGAGCAGCATCGGGAAGTCGACGCCGTAGTCCTCGCCGATGGACTGCGCGCCGCCGCGGCTGTCCCGGCTGTTCACGCCGATCACCTGGAACCGGCCGTCGGCCCGCTCGCTGAGCCGCTGGAACGCGGGCAGCTCCTTGCGGCACGGCGGGCACCAGGACGCCCACACGTTGATCACCGCCGGGCCCTTGACGTCGCGCAGGTTCACCGGCGCGCCGCCGGTGAAGCAGTTGAGCGTCAGGTCGGGGAGCTGGTCACCGGCCTTCCCGGCGGACGTCGGGGACGCGGCGGCGGGCGCGACGGTCAGCGGGGCGCAGTCGGCGAACGGCGAGGGACGCTCGGCCCGGGTCGCCGGCGCCGGACGTTCCGGCTCCTCGGTCGTGGCGGTGCAGCCCGCTGCCGCCAGCAGCAGCGGGACGAGAAGGTACGCGAACCGGCGCATCACGGCACGTCCGCCGCTGCCGCCTGCTGCGGCACCAGGTCGGGATCGAGGCCGACGGCCACCGCCAGGTCACGGGCGCGGGGGCCCTTGAGCAGCTTGGCCGCGGCGGCCGGCTCGGTCGGGCCGGTGCCGTACGCGGGACACAGCTTCGCCAGCGTGCACGCGCCGCAGGCGGGCTTGCGGGCGTGGCAGACCCGGCGGCCGTGGAAGATGACCCGGTGCGACAGCATCGTCCAGTCGCGCTTGGGGTAGAGCGCGCCGATCGCGTGCTCGATCTTCACCGGATCGGTCTCGGTGGTGAGCTGCCACCGGTGCACCAGCCGCTGGAAGTGGGTGTCGACGGTGATGCCGGGGACGCCGAAGGCGTTGCCGAGGATGACGTTGGCGGTCTTTCGGCCGATCCCCGGCAGGGTCACCAGGTCGTCGAGCCGCCCGGGCACCTCGCCGTCGTACCGCTCGCAGAGCGCCCGCCCGAGGTTGATCAGGGAGCTGGTCTTGTTGCGGTAGAACCCGGTGGGCCGGATCAGCTCCTCCAGCTCGGCACGGTCCGCCGCGGCGTAGTCGGCGGCGGTGCGGTAGCGGGCGAACAGCTTCGGCGTGACCTCGTTGACCTTCTTGTCGGTGCACTGGGCGGACAGGATCGTCGCCACTGCGAGCTCCAGCGCGTTGGCGTGGTCGAGTTCACAGTGCGCGTCGGGGTGCGTCTCGGTCAGCACGCGGCCGATGCGCCGGGCGCGGCGCGTACGACCGAGGTCGGTCTCGGGGGAACGCGTGGTCACGTCGGCCAGCCTACGTCGCGGGACCGACGCTCCGGCGGCTCGGCGCGGCCGGGGTGCGCTCAGCCACCCGCCGGTGCGGTGATCTTGCCGGTCCCGTCGAGCTTCGCGCCGGTGTCCGGGAAGTCGGACCGGTTCAGGTCACGGACCAGTCCGAGGCCGCGGTTCTGCCGGTCCACCGAGGGACGGCCCACGCCGTTCATCACGGTGGAGGTGAACGTGCCACCGGCGAACTTCCCGTCGGCGGTGAGCGACACCTTGAGCACGCCGCCCCAGCCGAGCCGGCCGGAGCTGTTCAGCGACTTCCCGCCACCGGCGAAGTTGCCGAGGCTGTACGCGATCAGCCGCCCCTTGTAGAACTCCATCCCGCGCAGCACGTGCGGGCCGTGCCCGATGACCAGGTCGGCGCCGGCGTCGATGACGGTCCGGGAGAAGCGGATCGGGTCGCCGCGGTTCTCGCCGAAGAACATCTCGGTGCCCGGCTTCACCCGGGTCTTGTCGGCACCCTCGGCGCCCATGTGCACCTGCACCACCACGATCTGGGCCTGCTCCTTGGCCATCTCGATCACCTGCTTGGCGGCGTTCAGGTCGACCAGGCTGTTGGACCAGGGGTACGACGAGAAGCCCACCACGGCGACCTTGATGCCCTTGACGTCCACCACGGTGATCTCGCCCGGCGCGCCGGTGTGCTTGAGCCCGTGCGCCTCCAGCGCCGACTGGGTGTTCTCGTAGCCCTGGCGGCCGTAGTCGTAGCCGTGGTTGTTGGCCTGGTTGAGCAGCTGGAACCCGGCCGAGCGCAGGTGTGCGGCGTAGCCGGGCGGCGCGCGGAACTGGTAGCAGTTCTTCGGCTCCGGGCCGCACTTGCCGGCGCCGGTGTCGTCGGTGAGCGGCTCCTCCAGGTTGCCCATCACCAGGTCGCCCTTGAGCGCCGACTTCACGTCGTCGAAGAAGCCCTTGCCGCCGTTCGGGGGCAGCCGGTCCGGCGCGTTACCCATGATCACGTCACCGGTCGCGGTGAGCGAGATCGACGGCTCCTTCGACGCATCAGGCGCGGCCGGCTGGTCACCGGTGGCCGGCCAGGCCGAGCCGGTCGATCCGCCGCCCTGTCCCGTCTGCCACCGGGGGTCGCCGCCGGACCCGCCGGCGTCGCCGCAGCCGGCGACGAACAGGACGGCGACGAGCGCGGCGAACGCGGCCAGGCGTCGGCCGAGCACCGCACGACGCGGGCCGGGCACGGCGGCTGGCGGTCCGGCGACGGCGGCGCGGAGGGTACGGGGCACAGAGCGGGCGGAAGCGTACATCGTCGGCGACGCTACCGTCCCCGGAACGCCGCGACGAGGGCCGATCGGTCGGAAAACCCGGCGTGTCGCGTGTGCCGGGCCCACGTCAGCCCGCCCGCCGGTCGGACCAGGGCACCACGGTCCCGGCGCCGCCGGAGCGCACGGCGGCGTGCACGGCCCGCGCCAGCGGTGCGCCCCAGGATGACCGGGGACCGCCGTACGGGGCCGGATCGCCGTCGGCCGGGCAGAGCACCGTCACCGCGTCGGTGGGGGTGCCCGTGGCGGGCAGTCCGAGTTCCCAGATCGCCTGGGCCTTCGCCTCGGTGGCGGTGGCCACGGCGTTGACCAGGGCGGCGTCGCCGAGCCGCACCGGGACGTACACGACGATGTTGACGGTGCCGACGTGCTGC
The DNA here is from genome assembly GCF_014207755.1 of Micromonospora sp. CNZ286. NCBI lineage: Bacteria > Bacillati > Actinomycetota > Actinomycetes > Micromonosporales > Micromonosporaceae > Micromonospora > Micromonospora sp. CNZ286. The sequence continues at coordinate 7,016,567 of NZ_JACHIZ010000001.1, read as the reverse complement.
GCGGGCCGGGCCGGCTCGCTCGCGGCCGACGGCGCCGGCTCGGGCACGGCGGACGGCTCGGGTGTGACGGTGGCCGGCTCGGGGGCGGCGGCCCAGACCGGCGTGCCCAGGCCGACAGTCGCCCAGACGCGGACGCCGCCGTCCGTGCGGCGGACCACCTCGCTCACGTCCACGCCGGTCAGCAGCCCGACGCCGGGGCCGTCCAGGTCGAGGCCGTGCGCCAGCTCGGCCAGGTGCGCGGCGGGGTCGTCCCGGTCGTACGACATGGGCACCGTCGCGTTCAGCACCCACCGGCGGACGCCGATCCCCCCGCCCAGCGGCGCGGAGCCGACCGCCAGCAGCGGGGCCTCGGCCCGCCAGGCCAGCATCGGGATGTCCCACCCGGATTCGGACCGGCTGGTCAGGAACGGCTCACACAGCACGCCGGTCACCCTACGATCACAGGTGGGAACGGGTGGCGCCGGCCCGTGCCGGGGGCGGGATCTTAGCCGCTCCCCAGGTCGGGTGGGTTACGCCCAACGATCAAGATTCCAGGGGTGCACCTCTGATTCCTGCTCATGTGCGCCTAGACTGGCGGCGCGCGAGGGATCAGCGGACGGCAGACCCGGCCGACGGACGGCACGCGCAGGCGGAGGTGCGCGATGGACGAGGTACTGGCTCGCAGCGGGATCTTCCAGGGTGTCGACCCGGAGGCTGCCGAGGCGCTCGCCAAGGAGATGGAGACGATCGAGGTCCGCAAGGGCGAGATCGTGTTCAACGAGGGCGAGCCCGGCGACAGTCTCTACATCCTCCTGTCCGGCAAGATCAAGGTGGGTCGCCGCGCGGCGGACGGCCGGCAGAACCTGATCGCCGTGATGGGCCCGTCGGACATGGTCGGTGAGCTGTCGCTCTTCGACCCCGGTCCGCGTACGGCGACGGCCACGGCGGTCACCGACACCCGCCTGGTCCGGCTGCGCAAGCAGGCGCTGCGGCCGTGGCTGAACAACCGGCCCGAGATCGCCGAGCAGCTGCTGCGGGTGCTCGCCCGCCGGCTGCGCCGGACCAACGACTCGCTCGCCGACCTGATCTTCACCGACGTACCGGGCCGGGTCGCCAAGAACCTGCTCCAGATGGCCGGCCGGTTCGGCACCCGCGACGGCGGCGTGCTGCGCGTGACGCACGACCTCACCCAGGAGGAGATCGCCCAGCTGGTCGGCGCCTCCCGGGAGACCGTCAACAAGGCGCTGGCCGACTTCGCCTCGCGCGGCTGGCTGCGGCTGGACGGCAAGAGCATCATCATCCTCGACCCGGAGCGCCTGGCTCGCCGCGCGCGGGTCTGACCCTCCGTACCGGCTTCCCGGCCCGGCCCGCCACCGCGCGGAGCCGGGCCGATGCCGTCTTCTGCTGCCGTCTTCTGCGCAGGCCGGGCCGATGCCGTCTCTGCCCAAGCCGGGGCCGTTGCCGCCTCTGAGCGGGCCGGTGCCGTCAGGGCGCGGGACGGCCGGCGCCGTCTCTGCCCGCCGCAGAATCGCTTGGTGCTCCCGCAACGGGGTCGCCAGGCTGGGACGATGCCTGATCGCGTCGCCGTCCTCTCCGACATCCACGGTGTGCTGCCCGCGCTGGAAGCAGTGCTGGCCGAGCCGGACGTGGCAGCCGCCGACCTGATCGTCCTCACCGGTGACCTGGCGGCCGGTCCGCAGCCGGTCGAGGTGCTGGACCGGCTGGCCGCGCTCGGTGACCGGGCCTGCTGGGTCGGCGGGAACGCCGACCGGGAGCTGGTGCAGGCGCGGGCCGGCAGGTCCTCCCCGATCGCCGTCTCGAACTGGGCCGCCGGGCAGCTCCGCGACGACCAGGTGGCCCGGCTGGCGGCGCTGCCGCCGTCCGTCACGCTGCCGGTCACCGGTCTGGGCGACGTGCTGTTCTGCCACGCCACCCCGCGCGACGACGAGGAGGTCGTGCTCGTGGACTCGCGGCTGGACCGCTGGGCCGAGGTCTTCGCCGGCCTGCCGGCCGAGATCGGCACGGTGGTCTGCGGACACACGCACATGCCGTTCACCCGGCTGGTCGACCGTCGCCTGGTGGTGAACCCGGGCAGCGTCGGCATGCCGTACGGGGGCGCGGGCGCCTGGTGGGCGCTGCTCGGCCCGGGCGTGCAGTTGCGCCGGACCCGCTTCGACGTGGACGCCGCCTGCGCCCGGGTCGCCGCCGAGTCCACGTTCCCTGATGCGGCGGCCTGGGCCGACGAGTACGTCCGCTCCCGCCACTCCGACGCCGACGCGCTCACGGTCTTCGCTCCGCGCGACGGCCGCTGAGGCGTTAACAAGGGGCCCTTCCTCTACCGCAGGCGTTAACAAGGGCCCCCTCCTTTCAGAAAAAGTCAGGCTTGACTGTTTGTTTTGGGCGGGGCACGCTGTCTGCGTGTCGAGCCGAGTTCCGCAGCAGGAGCGCAGCCGTGCCACCCAGGCCCGGCTGCTGGAGGCGACTGTCGAGTGCCTGGTGGAGCACGGCTGGTCCGGCACCACGACGACAGTGGTGGCAGCCCACGCCGGCGTCTCCAGGGGCGCCCAGCTGCACCACTACCCCACCAAGGCCGCCCTGGTGACCGCCGCCGTCACGCACCTGACCGAGCGCCGGGCGGCCGAGCTGCGCGCCGAGGCGGCGCACCTGCCGGTCGGCCCGAAGCGGCTCGACGGCGTGGTCGACCTGCTCGCCGCCTCGTTCACCGGCCCGCTGTTCGTGGCCGCGCTGGAACTGTGGGTGGCCGCGCGTACCGACGCCGAGCTGCGCGCCGCGCTGGTGCCGCTGGAGGCGCGGATCGGCCGCGAGATGCACCGGCTCACCGTCGAGCTGCTCGGTGTGGACGAGCGCAAACCGGGCGTACGCGAGTCGGTGCAGGCCACCCTCGACCTGCTCCGCGGCCTCGGCGTGGCCAACCTGCTCAGCGACGACTCGCCCCGCCGCGCCGCCCTGCTGCACACCTGGAAACGCCAGCTCGCCGCGCTGCTCACCCCCGAGAGCGAGCGGCACTGATCCCCTGACGCCCCACCCCGCCCGGAGGCACAATGGTCGACCTGACAGCCCTGCTCGCGGATCTGGCCGCCGAGTCCGAACAGCTCGACGCGCTCGTCGCGGACCTGCCGCCGGAAGGATGGGAGCGGCCGACACCGGCCCCGGGCTGGACCGTCGCGCACCAGGTCGCGCACCTGGCATGGACCGACCACGTCGCCTACCTGGCGGCCACCGACGAGTCCGCGTTCTTCGCCTCGGTGATGGCCGCACCGGACCCGTCGCGCCTGGTCGAGGACGGTGCCGAGTCCTTCCTGGCGCCACCGCCCGCGCTGCTGGCCCGGTGGCGTGCCGGCCGGTCGGCGCTCGCCGGGGCGCTCGCCGCCGTACCGGCCGGGCAGAAGATCCCCTGGTACGGCACCAGCATGTCGCCCACGTCGATGGTCACGGCACGGCTGATGGAGACGTGGGCGCACGGCGAGGACGTGGCAGACGCGCTGGGCGTCAGCCGTACCCCGACCGCGCGCCTGCGGCACATCGCGCACCTCGGCTTCCGTACCCTCGGGCACGGCTTCTCCGCCCACGGCCGCGACGTGCCCACGGCGCCGGTGCGGGTCGAGCTGACCGCGCCCGCGGACGGCGAGGTGTGGGAGTTCGGGCCGGCCGACGCGGCCGACCGGGTGACCGGCCCGGCGCTCGACTTCTGCCTGCTCGTCACGCAGCGCCGGCACCGCGCGGACCTGGCCCTGACCGCCACCGGGCCGGTGGCCGACGAGTGGCTGGACGTGGCCCAGGCGTTCGCCGGGCCGCCCGGCGACAAGCGCGAGCCGGCGAACGGAACCTCCTCATGAGCGTGCTGCGGATCGGGAACGCGTCGGGCTTCTACGGCGACCGCTTCGCCGCCTGGCGGGAGATGCTCGACGGCGGCGAACTGGACGTGCTGACCGGTGACTACCTGGCCGAGCTGACCATGCTCATCCTCGGCCGGGACCGGATGCGCGACCCGTCGCTCGGCTACGCCAAGACGTTCCTGCATCAGGCGGAGGGCGTGCTCGGCACCGCGCTGGAGCGCGGCGTCACGCTGGTCACCAACGCGGGCGGCCTCAACCCGGCGGGGCTGGCCGACGCGATCCGGTCACTCGGCGACCGGCTCGGCCTCCAGGTCCGGGTCGGGTACGTCGAGGGCGACGCGATCCAGCGGCCGGACGCGCTGACCGCGAACGCGTACCTGGGCGCGTTCGGGATCGCGGCCTGCCTCGACGCGGGCGCGGACGTGGTGGTCACCGGGCGGGTCACCGACGCCTCGCTGGCCGTCGGCCCGGCGATCGCCCGCTTCGGGTGGACCCGCGACGACCTCGACGCGCTGGCCGGCGCGACCGTCGCCGGGCACCTGATCGAGTGCGGCGCGCAGGTCACCGGCGGCAACTTCAGCTTCTTCACCGAGTTGCCGGACGGCGGGCACCGGCCCGGCTTCCCGATCGCCGAACTGCACGCGGACGGCTCGTCGGTGCTCACCAAGCACGCCGGCACCGGCGGCGCGGTGACGGTCGAGACGGTCACCGCCCAGCTGCTGTACGAGGTGGGCGGATCGGACTACCTCGGGCCGGACGTGGTGACCCGGCTGGACACGGTACGGCTGGAGCAGGAGGGCCCGGACCGGGTACGCGTGTCCGGGGTGCGCGGCACGCCGCCGCCGGCCACGCTCAAGGTGGGCGTCAACAACCTGGGCGGCTTCCGCAACTCGATGACGTTCGTGCTGTGCGGGCTGGACATCCCGGCCAAGGCGGCACTGGTCCGGGGCCAGATCGAGGAGTCGGTCGGCGCGGAGGGGCTGGAGTTCACGCTGGCCCGTACCGACCACCCGGACACCGGCGACACCGAGGCGGCGAGCGCGCTGCTGCACGTACACCTGCGGGACGGTGACAAGTCGCGGGCCGGGCGGGCGTTCTCGGCGGCGGCGGTGGAGCTGGCGCTGGCCTCCTACCCGGGCTGCACGCTGACCACGCTGCCCGGCGACGCGACGCCGTACGGGGTGTTCACCGCCGACGCGATCGCGCAGGACGCTGTCGAGCACGTCGCGGTGCTGCCCTCCGGGGAGCGGGTGGCGATCGCGCCGCCGACGGTGACGGGCGGTTTGCAGGGGGCCCCTGTACAACACGAGGCGTTAACAGGGGGCCCTTCCTTGCCCGGCACCCGGCGGGGGCCGCTCGGTGAGCTGGTCGGGGCGCGGTCGGGCGACAAGGGTGGCGACGCCAACCTGGGCGTCTGGGCCCGCACCGACGCGACCTGGCCGTGGCTGCGCGACTGGCTGACGGTGGAGCGGCTGGCCGAGCTGCTGCCGGAGACGGCGTCGCTCACAGTCGAGCGGTACGAGCTGCCGAACCTGCGCGCTGTCAACTTCGTGATCCGGGGACTGCTCGGGCAGGGCGTGGCCGCGTCCACCCGGTTCGACCCCCAGGCCAAGGCGCTCGGCGAGCTGCTGCGCTCGCGAGTGGTCGATCTTCCGACGGAGGTTCCGGCATGACCATCGTGGACACGCCGGAACGCCGGCAACTGCGCGAGCTGACCCGTTCGTTCGTGACCCGGGAGGTGCTGCCGCACCTGTCCGACTGGGAGCGGGCGGGCGAGGTACCCCGGTCGCTGCACGAGACCGCCGCCAAGATCGGCCTGCTCGGCATCGGCTTCCCGGAGTCGGTCGGCGGCAGCGGCGGCGACCTGCTCGACTCGATGGTGGTCACCGAGGAGATCATCCGCTCGGGCGGGTCGTCCGGGCTGGTCGCCGCGTTGTTCACGCACGGGATCGCGCTGCCGCACATGGTCGAGACCCAGGACGAAGGGCTGATCGACAAGTACGTGCGGCCCGTGCTCGCCGGGACGATGATCGGCGCGCTGGCGATCACCGAACCGGACGGCGGCTCGGACGTGGCGGGCATCCGCACCTGCGCGGTCCGCGACGGTGACCACTACGTCGTCAACGGGTCCAAGACGTACATCACCAGCGGGGTCCGCGCCGACTTCGTCACCACTGCTGTCTGCACCGAGTTCCCCGGTTCGGGCTCGGTCAGCCTGCTGGTCATCGACAAGGGCACGCCCGGGTTCACGGTGGGGCGGCGGCTGGAGAAGCTGGGCTGGCACTGCTCGGACACCGCCGAGCTGTCCTTCGTCGACGTGCGGGTGCCGGTGACGAACCGGGTCGGCCCGGAGGACACCGGCTTCCTCGCCATCATGCAGCAGTTCGCCAACGAGCGGCTGTCGCTCGCCACCCAGGCGTACGCGACCGCGCAGCGCTGCGTGGACCTGGCCGTGCAGTGGTGCCGGGACCGCCAGACGTTCGGCCGGCCGCTCGTCGGGCGCCAGGTCGTCCGGCACAAGCTGGCCGAGATGCACAGCCGCACCGACGCGGCACGGGCGTACGTGCACGACGTCGCCGAGCGGGTGGCCGCCGGGCAGCCGGTGGTGACCGAGGTGGCGATGGCGAAGAACGTGGCGGTGGCCACCTGCGACTGGGTGGTCGACGCGGCGCTGCAACTGCACGGCGGCTTCGGCTACATGCGCGACGCCGAGGTGGAGCGGCACTACCGCGACGCCCGTCTGCTCGGCATCGGCGGCGGCACCACCGAGATCATGAACGAGATCATCGCGAAGGGCATGGGCCTATGAGCACGACTGTCCTGCAGAGCACCATCGACCCGTCCGCGCCCGCCTTCACCGCCAACCGGGAGGCGCTGCTGGAACGCCTGGCCGAGCTGGAGGAGGCGCTCGACCAGGCCCGGGGCGGTGGCGGCGAGAAGTACGTGACCCGCCACCACGGTCGCGGCAAGCTGCTCCCCCGGGAGCGGATCGAGCTGCTGCTCGACCCGGACAGCCCGTTCCTCGAGCTGTCGTCGGTAGCCGCGTTCGGCACCGACTTCCCGGTAGGTGCCAGCACCGTGACGGGCATCGGCGTGGTCGAGGGCGTCGAGTGCCTGATCGTGGCGAACGACCCGACGGTACGCGGCGGCGCGATCAACCCGTGGTCACTGGCGAAGACCCGGCGGGCCGGTGAGATCGCGGCGGCCAACCGGCTGCCGATGGTGAACCTGGTCGAGTCGGCCGGCGCCGACCTACCCACCCAGGCGGAGATCTTCATTCCCGGCGGCCGGGTGTTCCGTGACCTGACCCGGCTCTCCGCGCAGCGGATCCCGACCGTGAGCGTGGTCTTCGGCAACGCCACAGCAGGTGGCGCGTACGTGCCGGGCATGTCGGACTACACCGTCATGATCCGCGACCGTTCGCAGGTCTACCTGGCCGGACCGCCGCTGGTGAAGATGGCCACCGGCGAGGTCACCGACGACGAGTCGCTCGGCGGCGCGGCGATGCACGCCACCACGTCCGGCCTGGCCGACTTCCTCGCCGAGGACGAGCGCGACGGCATCCGGCTGGCCCGGCAGTGCGTCCGCCGGCTCAACTGGCGCAAGCACGGCCCTCCGCCGCGCAACCCCCACCCGCTGCCACCCCGGTACGACCCGGAGGAGTTGCTCGGCATCGCCAGCGCCGACCTGAAGGTGCCGTTCGACCCGCGCGAGGTACTGGCCCGGGTGCTCGACGACAGCGCGTTCGACGAGTTCAAGCCCGGCTACGGCACCGCGCTCGTGACCGGCTGGGGTGAGCTGCACGGCTACCCGGTCGGTGTGCTCGCGAACGCCCGGGGCGTGCTGTTCAGCCAGGAGGCGCAGAAGGCGGCCCAGTTCATCCAGCTCGCCAACGCGGCTGACACACCGCTGGTCTTCCTCCAGAACACCACCGGCTACATGGTCGGCACCGAGTACGAGCAGCGCGGCATCATCAAGCACGGCGCCCTGATGATCAACGCGGTGTCGAACTCGAAGGTGCCGCACCTGACGGTCAACCTGGGCGCCTCCTACGGCGCCGGCAACTACGGCATGTGCGGCCGGGCGTACGAGCCCCGGTTCCTGTTCACCTGGCCGAACGCGAAGTCGGCGGTGATGGGCCCGGCGCAGCTCGCCGGTGTGCTGTCCATCGTGGCCCGGCAGGCGGCCGCCGCCCGGGGACGCGAGTACGACGAGGACACCGACGCCGCCATGCGGATGATGGTCGAGCAGCAGATCGAGTCGCAGTCCGGGGCGCTGTTCCTGTCCGGGCGGCTCTACGACGACGGGGTGATCGACCCCCGGGACACCCGTACCGTCCTCGGGCTGTGCCTGTCGGCGATCCACAACGGACCGGTGAAGGGCGCCGACGGTTTCGGCGTCTTCCGGATGTGACCTGTGAGCGCGAGGAACGCAGCGAAGCGGAGTCCCGCAGTCGCGAACGAAAGGCAGGCTCAGCGCGGATGATCAACAAACTTCTGGTTGCGAACCGGGGCGAGATCGCCCGCCGGGTCTTCGCCACCTGCCGCGCCCTCGGCGTGGCCACCGTCGCCGTGCACTCCGACGCGGACGCCGACGCGCCGTTCGTGGCCGACGCCGACCAGGCCGTCCGGCTGCCGGGGAACACGCCGGCCGAGACGTACCTGCGCATCGACGCCATCCTGGACGCGGCCCGGCGCTCCGGCGCGGACGCCGTCCACCCCGGCTACGGCTTCCTGGCCGAGAACGCCGAGTTCGCCGCGGCGGTGACCGACGCGGGCCTGACCTGGGTCGGGCCGTCCGCGAAGGCGATCGCCGCGATGGGCGACAAGATGGCCGCCAAGGCGATGCTCGCCGACGCGGGCGTGCCGATGCTGCCCACCTGGACCGACCCGGCCGAGGTCACCGCCTTCCCGGTGCTGGTCAAGGCCGCCGCCGGTGGCGGCGGCCGGGGCATGCGGATCGTCCGCGACGCCGCCGGGCTGGCCGAGGCCGTCGCGGGCGCTCGCCGCGAGGCCGCGGCGGCGTTCGGCGACGGCACCGTCTTCATCGAGCGGTACGTGGAACGCGGACGCCACGTCGAGGTGCAGATCTTCGGCGACACCCACGGCACCGTCGTGGCCCTCGGGGTACGCGACTGCTCGATCCAACGCCGCCACCAGAAGATCGTCGAGGAGGCACCGGGTGTGCTGCCCGACGACGTGCGCGCGGAGTTGCACGAGGCGGCGGTGGCGGCCGGGCGGGCTGTCGACTACGTCGGCGCGGGAACCGTGGAGTTCCTGCTCGCGCCGGACGGGCAGGTGCACTTCCTGGAGATGAACACCCGCCTCCAGGTGGAACACCCGGTCACCGAGCTGACCACCGGGCTGGACCTGGTCCGGCTGCAACTGCTCGTCGCCGAGGGCGAGCCGCTGCCGGTCACCACCACGCCACCGGCCGACGGCCACGCCATCGAGGTACGGCTGTGCGCCGAGGACCCGGCTCAGGGCTTCCGCCCGGCCACCGGCACGCTGCACCGGTTCGCGATCCCCGGGGTGGCAGCCGAGTTCGGCCCGGCCCGGGGACTGCGCCTGGACTCCGGCGTCGTGGACGGCTCGACGGTGAGCGTGCACTACGACTCGATGCTGGCGAAGCTCGTCGCCTGGGCGCCCACCCGCACCGAGGCGGCCCGCGCGCTCGCAGGCGCGCTGGCCCGCGCCGAACTGCACGGCGTGGCCACCAACCGGGACCTGCTGGTCCGTGTACTGCGCAGCGCGGAGTTCACCGCCGTGGACCTCGACACCGGCTTCCTGGACCGGCACCCGGAGGTGTTCGCGCCACTGCTGCCGGCGGAGCAGCTTCCGGTGGCGGCACTGGCGGCGGCGCTGTCCGGGGCCGCCGAGCGCCGGGCCGCCGCACCGGTGCTGGCCGGGTTGCCGTCGGGCTGGCGCAACGTGCCGTCCTTCCCGCAGGTCACCCGCTTCACCGTCGGCGACGGCGAGGAGATCGAGGTGCACTACCGGCTCGACCGCACCGGCGCCCTCGCCGAGTGGGGAAGGAAGGGCCCCCTCTTAACGGATCCGGTAGAGGAAGGGTCCTCTGTTAACACCGAGCTGCCGGTGGTCGAGCTGGTGACGGCCACCCCGGGCCGGGTGGTGCTCGACGTGGACGGGGTGCGGCGGGCCTTCCGCGTACACCGGGCGGGGTCGTCGGTCTTCGTGGACGGCCCGGACGGGGCGGCGAGCCTCACCGAACTGCCCCGCCTGCCCCTGCCCACCGCGGAGCTGGCGGCCGGGTCGCTGCTCGCGCCGCTGCCCGGCGCGGTGACCCGGGTGCACGTCGAGGTCGGTCAGCGGGTCGCTGCCGGTGACCTGCTGCTGACGCTGGAAGCGATGAAGCTCGAACATCCCGTGCTCGCCCCCGCCGACGGCGTGGTGACGGAGCTGCCGGTGCCGGCCGGCGGCCAGGTCGAGACGGGTGCCGTACTTGCCGTGGTGGACCCCGAGGAGGACCCGCAGTGAACTTCGACCTGACCCCCGAGCAGGACCAGCTCCGCGACGCCGTACGGGCGTTGGGCCGCAAGTACGGCCACTCCTACTTCGTCGAGAAGGCCAGGTCCGGCGAGCACACCACCGAGCTGTGGCACGAGGCCGGGCGGCTGGGCTACCTGGGCGTGAACATCCCCACCGAGTACGGCGGCGGGGGCGGCGGCATCACCGAGCTGGCGCTGGTGTGCGAGGAGCTGGCCGCGACCGGCTGCCCGCTGCTGCTCCTGGTGGTCTCCCCCGCCATCGCCGCCACGATCATCAACAAGCACGGTACGGAGGAGCAGCGCAAGAAGCACCTACCCGGCCTCGCCGACGGCTCCCAGAAGATCGTCTTCGCGATCACCGAGCCGGACGCCGGATCGAACTTCCACCGCCTCGCCACAGTGGCCCGCCGCGACGGGGACGACTGGCTGCTCAGCGGCCGGAAGATCTACATCTCCGGGGTGGACGAGGCCGGGCACGTCCTCGTGGTCGCTCGTACCGAGGACGCGTCCACCGGGAAGTTGAAGCCGGCGCTGTTCATCGTGCCGACCGACGCGCCGGGCCTGGAGAAGTCCAAGCTGGACATGGAGATCCTGTCGCCGGAGAACCAGTTCCTGCTCTTCCTCGACGACGTCCGGCTCCCCGCCGACGCGCTCGTCGGCGAGTCGCTCGACGCCGGGCTGCCCGCCCTGTTCGCCGGCCTCAACCCGGAGCGCATCACTGTTGCCGCGATGGGCGCCGGCACCGGCCGGTACGCGATCGAGAGGGCAAGCGACTACACCGCCACCCGCAAGGTGTGGGGCGGGCGCTCGATCGGCTCGCACCAGGGGGTGGCGCACCCGCTGGCGCACGCGGCAGTGCAGGTCGAGCTGGCCCGGTTGATGATCCACAAGGCGGCGACGCTCTACGACGCGGGCCGCGACCTGGAAGCCGGCATCTCCGGCAACATGGCCAAGTACGCGGCGGGCGAGGCCGCCGCGCTCGCCGTCGACACCGCCGTCCAGGCGCTCGGCGGGGCCGGCATGACCACCGAGTACGGCGTGGCCACGCTGCTCGGCGCGGTACGCGCGGGCCGGATCGCCCCGGTCAGCCGGGAGATGATCCTCAACTTCGTCGCCCAGCACGTCCTGGGCCAGGACAAGTCCTACTGACCCACAGTCTTCACCCGGGCGGCTGACGCCCGCCTCGCCCGAGCGCGGGGTGGGCCCGGGGTACGGCGGGTGCCCGATCACCCGCCGTACCCCGGGGGTCCGTCAGCGGACGGTCAGCGTGCCGACCGCCGGGCGCGGCGTCGACACCGGCGGCAGCCGCTTCGGCTCGCCCCGGCCCGGCTCGCCCGCCCGGGCCAGCGCGTTCTTCGACGCGTCCGCCCGGCTTGCCGCCGCGTCCTCCTGGAACGGCTGCGCGTCACCGACGCAGAGCGTGCCCCTGGCCGGCAGCTTGCCGGTCAGCAGGTACGCGTCGATCCGGCCGGTCGCGCACGCCGAGGTGCCGTACGCGGTGTGGCCCCAGCTGTCGCTGCTCAGCAGGCGGCTGTTCGGCAGCAGCTTCGCCGAGCTGACCGCGCCCTGGTAGTTGGTCGCCGGGTCCCAGTAGTTGCCGACCACGAGCACCGGGGCTGCGGTGACCCGGTTGAACGGGCCGGTCCAGGCGTCCTCGTCCCGCACCGTCCAGGTGTTGCGGGCACAGGGCGCGGTGCCCCAGGCCCACGCCCGCCCGAAGTAGGGCGCCCGCTTGTCCTCCTTCGCCGACAGCGCCGGCCAGGCGTCGGCGCTCTTCGGGTGGTACGCGTCGGTGCAGTCGACGGTCAGGAACGTCTCCAGCCCGTTGTCGTACGGGAAGTCGTACCCGCGCTGCTGGCGCGCCTGCGCGGCGCGGGCGGCGAGCGCCTTGCGGGCCGAGGCGGTGGCGGCCCTGCCGGCGGCCGGGTCGGTCGCGGCCAGGAGCTGCACGGTGATGTCGACGACCGACTGCCAGCCGTACGGGTCGTAGAGCGCGCTGAGCGTGGCGCCGACGAAGTCGGCGTAGCTGACCGTGAAGGAGCCGAAGTCCGGGTCCTCGATCACCACCGGCTTCTTGCGCAGTCGCTTGGCCACCGTGTCGTACGCGGCGAGCGGATCGCCGGTGGCGGCCAGCGCGCACTGCTCGGCGCCGGCCCTGCCACACCGGGCCAGGATCTCCCGCAGTGCCCGGTACGCCCCGTCGGCGCTGCGCAGCCGCGTCTCCTGGAGCTGGTTGCGGGCACTCCCCTGGCCGACCCAGGCGTTCGGGTCGAGCACGCCGTCGACGACGAGCGCGCGGAAGCGGTCCGGGAACATGTTGGCGTAGTACTGGCCCAGCGCGGTGCCGTAGCTGAACCCGAGGTAGCTGAGCAACTTGTCGCCGACGGCCCGGCGCAGCACGTCCATGTCGCGGGCCACCTCGGCGGTGGACGCCGCGCCGGTCAGCGGCTTGCCGGTGGTGGAGCACGCCTTCCCGACCGCCTTCGACGCGGCGACGTACGCCTTCTCCTCCGCCCTGGTCCACGGGAACGCGACGTTCAGCCCGGCGTACGCCCGGGTCTGGTCCTTCACCGAGCGGAAGCACTTGATGTTCTCGCTGGCCTCGACGCCGCGCGGGTCGACGCCGACGATGTCGAAGCGGTCGAGCAGGTCGTCGCCGAGGAAGTAGGGCGCGGCGAGCGCGATGCTCGTGCCGGAGCCACCCGGGCCACCCGGGTTCAGGAACAGGCTGCCGACCTTGCGCTGCTGGTCGCGGGCCTTGACCCGCAGCAACGCGACCTCGGTGGTGGCGCCCTTCGGGTTGTCGTAGTCCAGCGGCAGCCGGACCGTGGCGCACTCGGCGTAGTCGTAGCAGGCGTACCAGTCGAGCTTCGGCGTCGGCACGCGGTCCACCCGGCGCGCCTCGGCGGCGCTGGTGCGGTCGTGCGCGGGTGGTTGCGGAGTCGCCGCCGCGGCGGGCGCGACGGCCGGTCCGGCGAGGAGGACGCCGGCGATCCCGGTTGCGGCCAGGGATCGGATTGAACGGGGCATGGAGCTGCCTTCCGTCGGGGAACGAATCCGTCGAGGAGACCTCGACCCCCGTCACTTTAGGGATCGACGCCCACGTTGGTGGCCCCCAAACCTGGATCGATACGGCAAACAACCAGATGATGTAACGATTTTTTCTCGATCGTCGCTACCTGCGACTCCGAAGTGGAGCCTGGGTGACGGGAAGCCGTCTCATCCCGCCGGTTGACAGGTGGACGCGCTGGGCCATGCTTGTCGGGTGAGATCGTTCCCGAAGCCCGATGCGCGGGCGAAGGCCGTCGTCGCGTCCATGGCGACGGTGGCGGCGGTGGTGACCCTCGCCGTGTGGCGTCCGCCCGGCATCCTGTCGGTCGTGCTGGCCCTGGTCTGCGTCCTGCTCGCCATGATCACGGGAGTGACGATCACCGCCGCGCGCCAGCCCGGCGGCACCGGCGGGCCCGCCCCGCAGGCCGAGAGCTGGCCGATCCCCCACCAGGGGTACGGAGTGGACGCCGACACGCTGGAGGCCATCGATCCGCGCGCGGTGCGGAACCTGCGCACCCCGGCGGGCCAGCCGATCGACGCGGACACGCTGGAGACGCTGGACCCGCGGGTGGTACGCCGCATGCGGGCGCCGACGGCGGTGGACGCCGACACGCTGGAGACGCTCGACCCGCGGTCGGTGCGGCAGAGCCGGACCGTGAACGGGCTCAGCGACCGGTGAGCGTGGGGCCGGCGAGCGCGTTGACGCCCCGGCCGGCCAGACAGCGGTAGGTGCGGTCCGCCTCGGCCTCCGGCGGCAGCACCTCCAGGTTCCACCCGCTCGCCGACTTGCCGCCGCTGACCAGCCGGAACGTGTCAGCGTTGCACACCTTGCCGACAACCGGGTCGGCCGCGACCGTCTCGTGCCGGGCCCCGGCGAGACCGGCCGGCAGGTCACCGGCGGCGTAGGTCTCCCAGGTGTGCTGGCCGTCGCACGGCACCCGGCTCGCCTCGGCCCGGTCCCGGCGCAGCCGTACCGGACCGAAGCACTCCAGCTCCGTCGCGCAGCGTGCCCCCGCGGGCAGCCGCACGTCGGCGGACGCGCAGCCGGGCACCGGCGCGGCACCGGCCACGCCGCTGGGCGCCGGCGTCGGCGCGACGGGCGGCGCGTGGCCGCCCGCGACCCAGCCGCCGCCGGCCGAGGCGGCCAGCGCCAGCACGCCGGCGCCGCCGAGGAACCAGCGCTTGGGCCAGCGCCGGGCACGCGAGGCCACCGTGGGGTGGTCGTCGTCGGCCGGCGGTCGCGGATTCGGCCCGCCGGTGCGGTGGAACCGGCCGCCGGTGGCGCCGTCGTACAGACCGCCGGTCGCCGGCGCGCCGTCCAGCGGCAGCGAGGCGAGCAGGCCACGCAGCTCGACCGCGGAGGGCCGCGCGCCCGGGTCGTTCGACATGCCCAACCGGAGTACGTCGATCAGCTCGCCGGGCACGCCGGGCAGGCCCGGGATCGGCTGCTGGAACATCTCCAGCACGGTGACCAGGCTCGGGTTGCGTTCGGAGTGCCAGCGCGGCGGACGGCCGTGCATCACCGCGTAGAGCGTGGCGCACAGCGAGTAGACGTCGACGGCGGGCGTGGGCGGGCTGTGGTTGAACGTCTCCGGTGGCGCGTACGCCGGGGTGAGCGCCTCCAGCATCACCGAGGAGTCGCGGAACTCGGCGAGCACCGCCAGGCCGAAGTCGGCCAGGACGGCCGAGTTGAACTCGGAGTGCAGGATGTTCGCCGGCTTGACGTCGCGGTGCAGGACGCCCGCCGCGTGCGAGTGGGCCAGCGCGTCGGCGATCTTCACGCCGAGGTCGCGGGTCTCCGCCGGGCCCAGCGGCGAGGTGCGCATCCGTTCGGCGTACGAGCCGTCGCACAGCTCCATGATGAGGTAGGGGTGCTGGTCGACTGTGACACCCACGTCGAACAGGTCCACCACGTGCGGGTGCGACGACATCCGCCCGGCGGCACGGGCCTCGCGCAGGAAGCGGGCCTGGTCGCGCTCGCTGTCCAGTGTGCGGTTCTCGATCTTGACCGCGACCTCGCGGCCCACGGAGATCTGCGTGGCCCGGTAGATGGTGGCGTAGCCGCCCCGGGCGAACACCTGCAGATCGGTCAGACCGGGCACGATGGGCAGCCGCAGGGCGCCGGGCGGGGTCTCGGTCACGGCTCGAAAATACCCAACGATCCGGACCCGTCAGCGCGCCGCGTCGGTGGCCGGCACCGGACCCGGGACGGAGTCGTCAGCCGCGGCGCCCGCCCGGCGGGCGTCCCACCACAGGCCGGCAGCTGTCGCGACAGCACCCAGCCCCTCCCACGCGGCGACCGCGAAGAAGCGGTCCGGCGCCACGTCGGAGAGCACCGCGATGGTGAACACGGTGAAGGTGACCAGGCGGAACCACACGGTGAACCGGTAGAACGGCCGCCACTCGGTGGCGACGGCGAGCAGGTAGTAGACCCCCATGTTGAACGAGGCCATCGAGGACGCGGTGAGGAACGTGCCGGTGTAGTCGCCCGGAGCGCGCTCGGCCGGCACCTCGAAGCCGAGCAGGCGTAGCTGCGTCTCCGGCCAGATCAGACCGAGCGCACCGAGCAGCAGCGCGAGGAGCCCGAAGACCGCGATCGTCCAGCCGGCGACCGAGCGCGGCAGCCTCATCGTTCCTCCCCAGCATGGTCTGCCGGTGACGCAGGCGCGCACCGGGAGGCGACAGCCGATCCACGGCTGTCGCCGCCCCACGCTAACCGGCCCCACCGACGAGCACATCCCCGGAACCGTCAGAACAAGGACGATCAGCCGCCGGAGAGGCGGACCCGCAACGCGTCCGCGACCATCCGCTCACTGCGCTGCTCGGTGGCGTACGCGAGGCGTACCGCCTCCTCCGCGTTCGTCAGCGCCTCGGCCCGGCGACCGCAGGCGTCGAGCGCCTCGGCCAGCACCAGCAGCGCCACCACCTGGCTGCGCACGTCCTCGGCCGGAGCGGTGATCGACCGCTGCGCCCAGTCGAGCGCCTGCTCGCGCTGGCCGTGGGCGAGCAGCGCGGCGGCGTACCGGGCCATCGTCTGCCGCCGCGAGAACAGCAGCGAGGGCGCGTTCGCCGCGCCGGTGGCGACAGGGGCAAGCAGCCCCACGGCGGTGCCCGGATCACCCGCCGCGAGGCGGGCCATGGCGAGCAGCACCCGCGGCGCGACCTGGGCCGGCGCCTGCGGGTTGTGCGGCTCCACCCGGGTCAGCACCGACCGCGCCTCCCGCTCGGCGGTCTCGTGGTCGCCCATGTCCAGCGCCACGAAGCCGCGCAGCGTGCCGGCCATGCCGGTGAGCAGCGGGTGGGTGGTCCGGTCGGCGTACTCGAGCGCCTCGGTGAACAGGTCGGCCGCGTGTTCCGGCTCGCCCAGCCCGCGCGCCACCACCCCGCGCACCACCAGCGCGAAGCCCTGCCCCCAGTCGTCGCCCACCTCGGCGAAGTCCCGGTACGCGCGCCGCGCCGCCCGGTCCGCCTCGGCCAGGTCGCCCAGTTCGGCGGTGGCGTACGCCTCGACCGCGCGCAGCGTCCCCACCGCCCACGCCTCGCCGACCCGCTCCCCGAACGGCAGGAACACCCGCGCCATCCGGCACGCCTCCCGCAACCGGCCCGCGAGCAGCCGGGCGAACGCGGTGGTGCCGCGCAGCCAGGCCCGCCCGTACGGGTCCTTCAGCTCGGCGAAGAGCCGGGCGGCCCGGCCGAGCACCGCGTCGGTGCCGGCGAAGTCGCCCCGGGTGGTGGTCACCCAGGCCAGGTTCTGCAACGACCAGGCCTGCCCGCGGGGATCCCGTGCGGCGAGGCTGACCTGGTAGGACGCGGCCAGCCGGCTGCTCGCCTGCCCGAGCCGGCCGGCGATGAAGTCGGCCATGCCGAGCCGGCGCATCGCCGAGGCCCGCAGCGTGGGCAGGTCGGCGTCGGTGGCCACCTGCAACGCCTCCTGCCAGTTGCACTCGGCCCGCCCGGCGTCGCCTAGGGTCTGCTGGGCCTGACCGGCGAGCAGCAGCGCGGCGGTACGGGTGGCCGGGTCGCCGGTGTTCGCGGCGATCTTCTCGGCGAACGCGAGCGCGTCGGCCGGGCGGCCGACCTGGAGCAGCGCCCGGGCGTGCACCACCCGGTCGGCCGGTGGCACGCCGTCGCGGGCCAGTTCGGCCGCGCGCTCGGCGTACTCGACGGCGAGCGCCGGCTCCCCCGAGCGCAGCGACCGGCGGGCGGCCCGGCCCAGCGCGGCCACGCCCAGCGGGGTGACCGCCCGGGCCGGCGCGTCCGGGCGCAGCTTGACCGCGTCGGCGAGCGCTGTGGCCCGCTCGACGTGCTCGGCGACGAAGTCGTCCCGGGCGGACTCGGTGAACGCGCCGCCCGGTGCGGCGCCGGTCTCGTCGACGCTCTCCGGCGCGGCCCAGCGGGCCAGCGCCGCGTGCCGCTCGGCCAGCTCGGCCTTGCTCACCCCGGCGTACGCGGCCTCCCGCATCAGCGGGGTGGCGAAGGCGAACCCGCTGCGGGTCCGGTGCAGCATGCGCCGTTGCAGCAGTTCCTCCACGGCCCGGTCCAGCTCGACGGCGGCCACCGCGGCTGGCCGCCCGTCCCGTCCGACCCGCTGCTCCCGAAGCGCCTCCAGCGCGCCCGCCGGTACGGTGTCGCCCACCACAGCGGCGTCGCGCAGCGCCGAGCGGGCGTTGGGCGGCAGCGCGTCGATACGCGCCGCGAGCACCGCGGCCAGGTCGCGGGAGAGCAGCCGGCTGCCCAGCGAGCCGGGGGCGAGCCGCCAGCCGACGTCGGCGCCCCGGCCCGGGCCGGCGGTGAGCGCTCCGCGTTCCATCAGCAGCGTGACCAGCTCGGCCAGGTAGAACGGGTTGCCCTGCGCGGTGGCGAGCAGCCGGTCCGCGTCGGCCTGGGGCATGCGGCCGCCGGACAGGTAGCTGGTGAGCAGCCGGGACGCGTCCGCGCCGCGCAGCGGCGGCAGCGCGTGCACCTCGGCGTCCGCGACGCGGGTCAGCGCACCGGCGGTGCGTACCAGCTCGGGACGGCCGAGCAGCATCACCAGCACCGGCCCGCTGAGCCGGTTGAGGGTCAGCGCCAGCGCCTTGAGCGTCTCGGCGGTCGCGTCGTGCAGGTCGTCCACCACGATCACCAGCGGCGCCTCCACGGCGAGCGCGCTGAGCAGGTCCGCGACAGCCGTCGGCACCGCCTCGTCGTCCGGCGGCGGCCCGGTCGCGTTCCACTCGCCGTTCTCCGTGGCGGGCGGGAGTTCGGCGTACCCGAGCAGGGCCAGGAGCTGGTCCACGGCGATCGGCGGCGGGTCGCCGGGCAGCCGGGACAGGCGCTGGCCGAGGCGGCGCAGCCGCTCCTCGACGGCCGGCCGGGTGACGGCGGTGGCGGCGTCGCCGGGCAGGCCGACGGCGGCCCGGACCAGGTCGGCCAGCGGCGCCAGCCGGCGACGCTCGCCGAACGCCGCGCACCGCACCGAGAGCACCCGGGCGCCGGTGTGCGCCGCGTACCGCCCGGCGCCGACGTCGTAGCCGGCGGCGAGGCGTTCCACCTCGGCCGCGAACCGGGACTTGCCGATCCCCGCCTCGGCGGTCATCAGCAGCACCCGGGGCTCACCCCGGTCGATCACCTCGGCGAGCCGGCCGGCCACCCGGCCGATCTCGGTCTCCCGGCCCACGAACGGCGCCTCGTCGCCCAGGCCGGACCGGGTGCCGGGCGCGTCGAGCAGGCCCAGCAGCTCGTACGCCTCGACCGGCTCCCGCTTGCCCTTGAGCCGCAGCGGGCGCAGCGCACGCCAGGAGGCGACGTGCCGGGTCGCGGCGGAGGTGCGCGCCCCGGCGTAGACCGCGCCGACCGCTGCGGCGTCGGCCAGCCGGGCGGCGGTGTTCACCGTGTCGCCGATGACCGTGTACTCGATCGCCGCCTGGATGCCGGCGATCACGTCGCCGGTGTTGAGGCCGACGCGCAGGCCCAGCGGCGCGCCGCCGCCGCGCTCGTCGTCGAGCACCCGCCGCACCGCGCGCTGCATGGACAGCGCCGCGCGGACGGCCCGCTCGGCGTCGTCCTCGTGCGCGACCGGCGCGCCGAAGACCGCCATGATCCCGTCGCCGGTGAGCTTGTCGACGTGCCCGCCGAACGTCTTGACCGCGCCCGCGAGGGCGGCGAGCACCCGGTCGGTGACCGCGCCGACCCGTTCCGGGTCCAGGTCCTCCGACCAGGAGGTGAAGTCGGACAGGTCGCCGAAGAGCACGGTCACCACGCGGCGCTCGGCGGCGGGCAGCGTGGCGGCAGCCGGCAGCGCCGCCCCGCAGTTGTGGCAGAACCGCGCCCCGGGCACGGCTACGGTTCCGCACACCGGGCAGGTCACGGCTGCTCCACCCCGAGGTGTTCGAGCTGGGCCCGGACCGACCACTCGGCGGCCCACCACAGCGACCTGTCGACGTCGGCGTAGACCACGGCGACCACCTCGGCGGCGGTGGTGGCGCCCGCGGCGACGGCGGCGCGCACCTGGTCCAGCCGGGCCCGCCGGTGGGCCAGGTAGAAGTCGGCCGCCACACCGCAGTCGGCCAGCGCCGGGCCGTGGCCCGGCAGCGCCGGGATCCCCCGGTACGCGGAGAGCAGCTCCAGGCTCGACAGGTAGTCGCCGAGGTGCCCGTCCGGGTGGGCGACCACTGTGGTGCCCCGGCCGAGGATGGTGTCACCGGTCAGCACGACGCGCTCGCCGTCGTGCGCGGCGACGAGGCAGACCGAGTCGGCGGTGTGCCCGGGGGTGGGCAGTAGCCGGATCTCCAGGCCGAACCCGCCGAATTCCTCGCCCGGCTCGGTCAGCGGCTCACCACCGATGGTGTGCGCCGGGTCGGCGGCGAGCACCGGCACGCCGCCGAGCAGCTCGCTGAGCCGGGGCGCGCCCTCGGTGTGGTCCGCGTGTCCGTGCGTGATCAGCACGAGCCCGACCGGCCCGTGCGCCGCGATGGCGGCCAGGTGCCCCTCGTCGGCCGGCCCCGGGTCGACCACGACGGCGGGCGCGTCCGGCCCGGCCCGCAGCACCCACGTGTTCGTCCCGTCGAGCGTCATCGGCCCCGGGTTCGGCGCACGCAGCAACGTCACCCACCCCGGCAGCCCGTCCGCAAGCGCCCCCGCCGCACCGGCCATACGCCCACCCATGGGTGCGATCGTACGACTCCGCCCGCCACTCCCCGCGATCTTGCAGTTCCGGCCCGAGCTTTGTCCCCGTCTGGGGCTTCTGCCGGGGCCACAACCGCAAGATCGCGGGCTTCAGTGGCGGGCGAGGGTCACGCGACCTCGACGATGACCTCTACCTCTACCGGGGCGTCCAGGGGAAGCTCCGCCACGCCTACGGCGCTGCGGGCGTGGCGGCCGGCCTCGCCGAACACGGCGCCGAACAGGTCGGAGGCACCGTTGATCACGCCGGGCTGGCCGGTGAAGCCGGGTGCGCTGGCCACGAAGCCGGTCAGCTTCACGACCTTGACCACGTTCTCCAGCCCGACCAGCGCGTCGATCGCGGCGAGCGCGTTCAGCGCGCACCGCTCCGCCAGGTCCTTCGCCTGCTCGGCCGAGACGCCGTTGCCGACCTTCCCGGTGGCGAGCAGCTTGCCCTCGGCCATCGGGAGCTGGCCGGACACGTAGACGTGCTGCCCGGACTGGACGGCCGGCACGTAGCTGGCCACCGGCGGCACCACCTCGGGCAGCGCGAGGCCGAGCTCGGCGAGCTTCGCGTGGGGTCCGTTGCTCATGGAGGTCAGCCCTTCGGACGCTTCAGGTACGCGACGAGCTGCTCCGGGTTCGGGCCGGGGACCACGGAGACCAGTTCCCAGCCGTCCTCGCCCCAGTTGTCGAGGATCTGCTTGGTCGCGTGGACCAGCAGCGGCACCGTGGCGTATTCCCACTTCTGCATCGGAGGAGGGCTCCCTTGCCTGACTTGGACTTCGGTCAGGCACAGCCTACGGTCCGCCGCGGTCACCAGGACGCGGGACGCGGCTCCGGCGCCGGCGGCGGCTCGCCGCACGGGCCCTCGTGCTCGAAGCGCTGCGGGCACCGGCTGCGGTCGGGCAGCAGCAGGTCGCAGAAGACCCGGTGCCTGTTGTTCTGGTCGTCGGCGGTGGAGACGGTGGTCTCGCCCGCGTCCAGCTCCACCAGGAAGCCCAGCGAGGTGGCCACCGTGCCGGCGAGCGCGGTGGCCGCCGCCAGGTCGGGCACCCGGACCTGGAGGTGGATGACGTAGCCGGGCTCGTCCTCGTCCCGCCCCTTCCCGCCGGAACGGGGAAGCGTCCGGATCCCGTCGGCCGCCGAGCCGTAGGAGCGCTCGTTGAACGGCGCGGCCGGCCCCTCGGCATCGCCCGGCCGTCCGGCCCGGTCACCCGGGAACTGACCTCGGGGACTGTTCTCCGCGTCGCGCATCCTTCGCCTCCGGGCGTCGTACCTGTTCAACCAACACCGCCATCCGGCTCGGAGCCGTCCCCGGCCCGGCTCTCCGCGTCGGGGACGAACGTAGATCCTGCGACAAGTCCCGGCAACGGGACGCGCACGCCTCGTCACCTCCAGTCACATTTGCGACACAAGGCTGGTCGGGAACGCGGTAGCCGACTCCGTCCGGCGGGGCGCGTACGCGGGGCTGGCAAGCGCCCCGCCGACCGATACCCTTCCGGACTGGACGCGCGCCGACGCGCGCCCGCACACCTCGACCCGTGCCCGTCGCCTGGGGCGGCGACGGGAGCCGCAACCCGGGGGAGACAGATGACCCAACCGCCCGCCGGTGGCGACACCGGCACGCCCGGCGACCCGAATCCGCAACCGCCGCCCACCGGCGGCGCACCGCCGGGATCCGCACCCACAGCCGGCCCGCCGGCCTACCCGTCCGGCACACCGCCGTATCCGCAGCCGCGCAAGCGACCGGCGGTGCTGATCGTCTCGCTGGTGCTGGCCGCCGCGGTCCTGCTCTGCGGCGGCGGGGGCACTGCCGCGTTCCTCGCGCTGCGCGACAGCGAGGACGGCCAGGGCGCGAAGGAGCCGCAGGTCGCGGTGGACGGCTTCCTCAAGGCCGTCTACCAGGAACGCGACGCCGACAAGGCGGCCACGTTCGTCTGCTCCGCGGCCCGCGACGACGAGAAGATCGCCACCAAGGTCGCCGAGGTGCAGAAGTACGTCGCGCAGTACCAGAACCCCCGGTTCCGCTGGCCCACCCCGACCGTCGACAACCAGACCGGGAACCGGGCCACCGTCTCCGCCCGGGTGACCATGACCACCGCCGACGAGAAGGTCGCCGAGCAGGCGCTGCGTTTCACTGTGGTGCGGAAGACGGGTTGGTGGGTCTGCGAGGTCGGCTGATCCCACCGGCCGGACAGAGCTGGTCCCAACGGCTGGTTAGGCTCGACGGATGGCAGCGAGTGAGCAGCCGGCCGAGCCCGCCGGCAGATGGCCGGCCCGCCTGCACGTGGTGACCGGCAAGGGCGGCACGGGAAAAACGAGCGTGGCCGCCGCGCTGGCCCTCGGCCTGGCCGCCGAGGGCCGGCGCACCCTGCTGGTCGAGGTGGAGGGCCGGCAGGGCATCGCCCAGCTCTTCGGCACCGATCCGCTGCCGTACGAGGAGCGGCACCTCGCCGACGCGCCCGGCGGCGGTGAGGTGCGGGCGCTGGCGGTCGACGCCGAGGAGGCGCTCCTCGAATACCTGGACATGTTCTACAAGCTCGGCGCCGCCGGCCGGGCGCTGCGCAAGCTCGGCGCGATCGACTTCGCCACCACGATCGCGCCGGGCCTGCGCGACGTGCTGCTCACCGGCAAGGTCAAGGAGGCGACCACCCGGACGAACGGGTCACGCCGGACGTACGACGCGGTGGTGCTGGACGCGCCGCCGACCGGGCGGATCGGCCGCTTCCTGAACGTGACGGCGGAGACGGCCCGGCTGGCGAAGGTCGGCCCGATCAAGACCCAGAGCGAGGGCGTCTCCGCGCTGCTCCGGTCGCCGATGACCGCTGTGCACGTGGTCACGCTGCTGGAGGAGATGCCGGTCCAGGAGACGCTCGACGCGGTCGCGGAGCTGACCCAGCTCGGTTTCCCGGTCGGCCGCGTGATCGTAAACGGCGTCCGCCCGCCGGTGCCGGCCGGTCGGGCGGTCACCGCGGCCGAGCTGAAGCGCGGGCTGGCCGCCGCCGGCCTGCCGACCGACGGCCCGACCGTGGCCGGGCTCGTCGAGGAGGCCCGTGACCAGCAGGTACGCCGTGAGCTGGAGGACTCCCTCCGGGGTGACCTGGTGGATCTCGGCCTGCCCCTGGTCGAGTTGCCGCTGCTGCCCGAGGGGGTCGACCGGGCCGGGCTGGAGACACTCGCCGAGGCCCTCGTCCGGGCGGATTGACTCACACCTGCGGCCGGCACGGAGCAGAGTGCCCCTCGGGACCGATACGCTCGATTGGTGCCTTCCGAAGACGCGGCGCCTCCGCTTGACGTCGACCAGATCCTCGCCGACGACGGCGTACGGATCGTGGTCTGCTGCGGGGCGGGCGGCGTGGGCAAGACGACCACGGCGGCGGCGCTGGCGCTGCGCGCGGCCGAGCGGCACGGCCGGCGGACGGTGGTGCTCACCATCGACCCGGCGCGCCGGCTGGCCCAGTCGCTCGGCCTGACCGAGCTGGACAACACACCCCGGCAGGTCAAGGGCATCGACGTCGAGGCCGGCGGCGGTGAACTGCACGCCATGATGCTCGACATGAAGCGCACGTTCGACGACGTGGTGCTCCAGCACACCGACCCGGCGAAGGCGGCGGAGATCTTCGCCAACCCCTTCTACCAGGCCATGAGTTCCACCTTCGCCGGCACGCAGGAATACATGGCGATGGAGAAGCTGGGCCAGTTGCACGCCCGGGGCGAGTGGGACCTGATCGTGGTGGACACGCCGCCGTCGCGCTCCGCGCTCGACTTCCTGGACGCGCCGGCCCGGCTGTCCCGGTTCCTCGACGGCCGGATGCTGCGGCTGCTGCTGGCCCCGGCGCGCAGCGGCGGGCGGAGCATGTTCAGCCTGGTCACGGCGAGCTTCGGGATGTTCTCGAAGGTGGTGCAGAAGGTGATCGGCGCCCAGCTGCTCACCGACCTGTCCGGCTTCGTGGCCGCCCTCGACTCGATGTTCGGCGGGTTCCGGCAGCGCGCCGAACAGACGTACCGGATCCTCCAGGCCCGGGAGACGGCGTTCCTGCTGGTCGCGGCGCCTGAGCCGGACGCGGTCCGGGAGGCCGCCTACTTCGCCGGTCGCCTGCGGGAGGAGCGGATGCCGCTGGCCGGGCTGGTGCTCAACCGGGTGCACCGGCCGGCGGCGGACCTGTCCGCCGCGGAGAGCCTGGCCGCCGCGGAGCGGCTGGCCGGCGTGGGTGGGCACGAGGGCACCGTCGAGGTGTTGCGCGCGCACGCCGCGCTGGCCCAGCAGGCGGTACGCGAGGAGCAGGTGGCGGCCCGGTTCACCGAGGCGTTCCCGGCGGTGCCGGCGGTGTCGGTGACGGCGCAGCCCGCCGACGTGCACGACGTCGACGGGCTGCGGACGATCGGCGAGGCGATCAGCCGGAGCTGACCGGTCCGGTCAGTTGGCCGTGGTGACCAGGATCTTGTCCTTGCCGGCCTTCTCCTTGGCGTTCTTCTTCATGGCCGCCTCGAACATCTTGCGCCAGCTGGTGACCTGCGGGTGGCGGCGCAGCAACGCCCGGCGTTCGCGCTCGGTCATGCCACCCCACACCCCGAACTCGATCCGGTTGTCGAGCGCGTCGGCCAGGCACTCGTACCGAACTGGGCAGCTCCGGCAGATCCTCTTCGCCACGTTCTGTTCGGCGCCCTGTACGAACAACGCGTCCGGGTCTCCGTTCTGACACGCCGCCAGTGACGGCCAGTCAGTGATCATGCCCATCTGTACACGTCCCCCCTTGCAGTACCTACCGACTTCGCGCGAGCAGCCCTCGTACTTCCCCCCGGTCGTTCGCGCCGGCCTCCCCAGGGCGGCACAAACGACTCATGGCTGCGGTCGCCGCCACCATCATGCTGTGTAGTCGCCCGATTACGCAACGTTGTCGGCGAAATCCATCATTCCGGACACTCCCGGCTTCCCGGGCTTTCGCCCCGCGACTACCCCGCCCGAGTACGTGAAAACGCTGCGCCACTGCCGGACTTCGGCAGAGACTTCCGCCGGATCTCACGCAACCCCGGACCAGGGCTCGTGCGTTTAGCACAACGAGGCCGGCGCATGCAGGAAATGGGGAAACTTCCCCACGCGCCCGCCGATTCCTACTCGCGTACCCTGTCGAGGTGACCTGGATGCGGAAACGTGACCACAACGTGCTGACCAACGCCGCATCGCTGCTGATCTGCGGCCTCTTGGCCGGAGTGGTGGTCGCCGCGGCGGCCTTCCCCGTGGCAGCGATGTCCGGACTGGCCGCCAAGGCCGGAGCGGAGACGTTCGAGGCGCTGCCCAAGGAGCTGACAGTCGCCCGGGCACCCCAGATCACCAAGCTGCTCGCGGCCGACGGCAAGACCGTGCTGGCCACGATGTACGACGAGAACCGCAAGGACGTCCAGCTCAAGGACATCTCGCCGTACATGCAGAAGGCCATCATCGCGGCCGAGGACCACGACTTCTACAAGCACAACGGCGTGGACATCAACGGTGTGGCGCGGGCCTTCGTCAACAACCAGGCCGCCGGCTCCTCCCGGCAGGGCGCGTCGACGCTCACCATGCAGTACGTCCGGCTGGCCATCTCCTACTCGGCCACCCACCCGGCCGACGTCGTCGCCGCGACCGAGGACACCAGCGGTCGCAAGCTGCGCGAGATGAGCCTGGCGCTCCAGGTCGACAAGGAACTCTCCAAGGACGAGATCCTCCGGCGCTACCTGAACATCGCCGCGTTCGGCAACGGCGCGTACGGCATCTGGGCGGCCAGCCAGGTCTACTTCAACAAGCCGCCGAGCAAGCTCGACATCCAGGAGTCGGCGATGCTCGCCGGCATGGTGAAGGCCCCCACCTCGTTCGACCCGACCACCAAGTCGGGCTACCCCGAGGCGGTCGGCCGGCGCGACTACGTCATCCAGAACATGGTGCAGATCGGCGCGATCAACCAGCAGGAGGCGGACGCCGCCAAGAAGATCAAGCTCGAGGTCAGGGGCAAGCGCACCCCGAACGGCTGCACCCAGACCACCACCCGCTCCTGGGGCTTCTTCTGCGACTACCTCTACCGCTGGTGGCTCCAGCAGGAGACGTTCGGCGCCACCTCGTACGACCGGGAGCGGCGGCTCAAGAGCGGCGGCTACACGATCATCTCCACGCTGGACGTCCAGGCGCAGAAGGGCGCCGACAAGGCCGTCCGCAACAAGCTCGGCGAGAGCAGCAAGGCGGCCCGGATGGTGGCCGCCGTCGAACCGGGCACCGGCCGGGTCCGTGCCGTGGCGGTGAACCGGAACTTCAAGCTCGACGACCCGGCCGACCCGCAGAACAAGATTTCCAGCGACCCGAAGAAGGCCAAGAAGAAGATCCGGGGCAACTACCCCAACACGGTGAACCCGCTGGTCACCGGTGGTCCCGGCATCGCCGGCTACCAGGCCGGCTCGACCTTCAAGATCTTCACGCTGGTGGCCGCGCTGGAGAAGGGCTACCCGCTCAGCTACCCCATCAACGCGCAGCCGGTGTTCAAGTCGGACTACCCGGTCGAGTTCAACTCCCCCGCCGCCTGCCCGGGCACCAGCAAGTACTGCCCGAAGAACGCCAACCCCGCGATGGCCGGCATGCACAACATGTGGAGCGGCTTCGGCTTCTCGGTGAACACGTTCTTCATCGACCTGCAGCAGCGGGTCGGCGCGGAGAACGTGGTGAAGGCCGCGCAGAAGCTCGGCATCACGTTCCGCTCGTCGAGCGACGCGCAGCTCGCCGCCAACCCGCACCAGTGGGGCGCGTTCAGCCTCGGCGTCTCCCAGACCACGCCGCTGGAGCTGGCGAACGCGTACGCCACGCTCGCCGCCGACGGCAAGTACTGCGAGCCGATCCCGGTGCAGGAGATCCGCGGTCCGGACGGCGAGAAGCTGGACGTCGCCAACCCCCGCTGCGAGCAGCGGGTCAGCACCGAGGTGGCCCGCGCCGCCGTCGACGCCGCGCGCTGCCCGGTCGGTGACCGCTCCGCCACCACCAAGTGCGGCCCCGCCACCGCCGGCAACGTCCGCAACATCGTCAACGCGCCGGTGGCCGGCAAGTCCGGCACCACCGACTCCGACCGCACCTCGGCCCTGGTCGCGATGACCAAGCAGTATGCGGTGGCCGGCATCATGGCCGACCCGGACTGGCCGCAGACCAACCAGAAGATGGGCCACGACGAGACGCCACAGGGCATCAACCCGGCGGTCTACCAGACGCTGCGTGACGCCATGAAGGGCAAGGAGCGGAAGAACTTCACCCCGCCCAGCGGCAAGATCGTCCTGGGCGACCAGCGCTCCATCCCGGGCGTGAAGTGCGAGTCGATCGAGACCGCGAAGTCCCGGCTGAAGGGTGCCGGCTTCGAGCCGGTGGTCTCCAGCAACAAGGTGCCGTCGGAGTGCCCGGCCGGCACCGCGGCCGGCACCAGCCCCGACGGGCGCACCATCAAGGGCGGCGTGGTGATGATCGAGGTCAGCTCCGGCCAGGGCGGCACCCCGGAGCAGGGCGGCACCGCGACACCGGACCGGCCGGGCGGCCCGGGCGGACCGGGTAACGGCAGACCGGGACGACCCGGGAACTGATCCCGGACAGCAGACAGCGACGGCCACCTCCTCCGGGAGGTGGCCGTCGTCGTTTCCGCGCTACGGGAGCGCCGGGTCAGAGACCGAGCTGGCGGCGTACCTCGGCGGCCACCCGACCACCCTCGGCCCGGCCGGCCACCGCGGCCTGGGCCGCCTTCATGGCCGGGCCCATCTGCGCCTTACCGGTGAAGCCGCCCGCGGCGAGCGCCCCCGAGACCAGCTCGGCCAGTTCCTCGTCGGAGAGCTGCTTGGGCAGGTAGCGCTCCAGCACCTCGCCCTCGGCGGTCTCCTTGCCGGCCTGCTCGGCGCGCCCCGCGTCGGCGAACGCCACCGCCGCCTCGCGGCGCTTCTTCGCCTCCTTGGTCAGCACGGCGAGCACCTCGTCGTCGCTGAGCTCGCGCTTTTCCCGGCCGGCGACCTCGGCGTTGCCCACGGCGGCCAGGGCCATCCGCAGCGTGGAGGTGGTCAGCTCGTCGCGCGCCTTGAGAGCGGCGCGCATGTCGGCGGTGAGACGGTCCTTCAGCGTGCTCATGGACGGTGAAACTACCCTGAACGCCATGCGAAAGCGCACACTATTCCGGCTCGCGGCCGGAACCGTCGCCGCCGGTGCGGCCACCCTGGCGTACGCGTCGCTCGTCGAGCGCAACATGTTCACCCTCCGCCGGTACGACGTGCCGGTGCTCCCGACCGACGCCGAACCGCTGCGGGTGCTGCATCTCTCCGACCTGCACATGATGCCCGGCCAGCGACGCAAGCAGGACTGGGTGGCCTCCCTGGCCGCACTCGACCCGGACCTGGTCGTGGTCACCGGCGACAACATGGCGCACCCCGAGTCGGTGCCGGGCGTGCTGCGCGCCCTGCAACCGCTGCTCGACCTGCCCGGCGCGTTCGTCTTCGGCTCCAACGACTACACCGGGCCGGTCCTGAAGAACCCCTTCACCTACTTCCTGCCCGACCGGGAGTACACCGAGGGTGTGCCGCTGCCGTACGAGGAACTGCGCGACATCCTCACCGGCGCCGGCTGGGCTGACCTGAACAACGCCCGCACCACGCTCAAGGCCGGCGGGCGGGAGATCGAGCTGGCAGGCGTCGACGACCCCCACATCGAACGGGACGACTACGACGCCGTGGCCGGCCCGGTCAGCCGCGACGCGGCGCTGTCCATCGCGCTGTCGCACTCCCCGGAGCCGGTCCTGCTGGACCGGATGGCCGCCGACGGCTTCGGCCTGCTGCTGGCCGGGCACACCCACGGCGGCCAGGTCTGCGTGCCCGGCTACGGCGCGCTGGTGACCAACTGCGGGCTGCCCCGCTCGATGGCGCGCGGGCTGCACCGCTGGCCCGGCTCGGACTCCTGGCTGCACGTCTCCGCCGGCCTCGGCACCCACCCCACCGCCCCGATCCGCTTCGCCTGCCCACCCGAGGCCAGCATCCTCACGCTGATCTCCCGCTGACCCCCGCTGATCCCGGCAGATCTTGGTACGCGCCCGCCCCTCGGAGGGCTGATCCGTACCAAGATCTGCCGGGGGCGGAGGGCGGGGGGTACCGAGTTTGACCGTGGGGGCGGGTGGGCTACTATTTGTCGGCACGCCTCGGGGTGTGGCGCAGCTTGGTAGCGCGCTTCGTTCGGGACGAAGAGGTCGTCGGTTCGAATCCGGCCACCCCGACCAGAGGTAAGAGGGCACATCCGAGATCGGATGTGCCCTCTGCGTTTCCCCGGCCCCGCTCACCGTCGCAGTAGGATCCCGCCATGCCACGGCCGGTCGTCTTCGACCTCTTCCACACCCTGGTCCACGGCGCCGACGACGAGCGGGACCGCGTGGTGGGCGAGATGGCGCTCATGGTCGGGGTCGATCCGGCGGCGCTCGTCGACGCGTACCACGCGACCTGGCGGGACCGGCTCGTCCGGTGGAACGCGGAGGAGACCGTCCGCATCCTCGCCACCCGACTCGGCGGCTCGCCGACCGATGAGCAGGTGGCCCGCGCCGCCGCGCACCGGCTGACCCTCGCCCACCGGGTGCTGGGTCGCGTCTCGCCCGCCACGCTGGACGTGCTCGACGCGCTGCGCGAACGCGGGCACCGGCTGGCCCTGATCAGCAACGCCACCTCCGAGACGGCCGAGGCGTGGGCGGCCGTCCCGCTCGCGCGGCGCTTCGACGTCACGGTGTTCTCCTGCGAGGTCGGGCTGGCCAAGCCGGACCCGGCGATCTACCGTGCGGCCGCGCAGCGGCTGGGCGTCACGCCGGCCGACTGCGTATACGTGGGCGACGGCGCGGACGGCGAGCTGGCCGGTGCGGCGGCGGTCGGCATGACGGTGCTCCGGACGACCGAACACCAGGACACCGATCCGGGCTGGATCGGAATCGTGATCGGGAACCTCCGCGAGGTGCTCACCCACGTGGAGCAACCGGCCTCGATCGAGTAGATCGACAGGACTGCCCGAAGCCACCCCGCCACGCGCGGTCAACTCTGCCCCCTGGCAAAGTATGCGCATGCCGCCGACGATCCGATCCCGCCTGACCGATTGGACCACCGTCGCGCCCCTGGTCGCTGTGCTCGTGCTCGTGATGACCTGGGGACGGGAGTTGCCCGGCCCGCTCATCTTCGTGGTGGCGGCCCTGCTCGCGGTGGCCGTACTGGCAGCGGTGCACCACGCCGAGGTGGTCGCGCACAAGGTCGGCGAACCGTACGGGTCACTCGTGCTCGCGGTGGCGGTCACCGTGATCGAAGTCGGTCTGATCGTCACGCTGATGATCAGCGGTGGCGACAAGACGCAGGCGCTGGCCCGGGACACGGTCTTCGCCGCCGTCATGATCACCTGCAACGGCATCCTCGGCCTGTCGCTGCTGCTCGGCGCACTGCGCCGGCAGGTGGCGGTGTTCAATCCGGAGGGCACCGGCGGGGCACTCGCCACGGTGGCCACGCTCGCCACGCTCAGCATGGTGGTGCCGACGTTCACCACGAGCCGGCCGGGTCCGGAGTTCTCCCCCGCGCAGCTCGCCTTCGCGGCCGTCGCCTCGCTGGCGCTCTACCTGCTGTTCGTCATGGTGCAGACCGGCCGGCACCGCGACTACTTCCTCCCGGTCACGCAGGAGGGCAGCATCCTCGCCGAGGACAAGAACGGTGACGGGCACGCCGAGCCGCCGTCCACGCGTACCGCGCTGGCCAGCCTGGCCCTGCTCGTGGTGGCGCTCGTCGCGGTGGTGGGCGACGCGAAGACGATCTCCCCGGCGATCGAGACGGCGGTCGGCGCCGCCAACCTGCCGCAGGCCTTCGTCGGTGTGGTCATCGCGCTGCTGGTGCTGCTGCCGGAGACGCTCGCCGCCGCTCGGGCGGCACGGCGGGACCGCGTGCAGATCAGCCTCAATCTCGCGCTCGGCTCGGCAATGGCCAGCATCGGCCTGACCATCCCGGCCATCGCGATCGCCTCGATCTGGCTGGACGGGCCGCTGGTGCTGGGTCTGGGCGGCACCCAGATGACGCTGCTGGCGCTGACCGCGGTGACGGCTGTGCTCACCGTGGTGCCGGGCCGGGCGACTGTGCTCCAGGGCGGCGTGCACCTGGTGCTGCTCGCCGCGTTCGTCTTCCTGGCCGCCAGCCCCTGAGCAGGCACGCCCGCCGCCGGCCCGTAGGCCGCCGGACAACGAAGACCCGTCAGTCGTGCATCTCCGTCCGCGCCACCTCGGCGAACGCGGCGGTCAGGTACTCGGCGAACGGGCGCCCGGTGACCGCCAGCAGGTCGGCCACCGGCAGCGGCGCGTGCCGGGCGATCGCCGCCGGATCGGGCGGGTTCTCGTCGTCGCCCGGGTCGTAGACGCCGAGCGCGCCGGCCAGCAGCACCAGCAGCACGTGCGGGTCGACGTCGGGCCACCAGGGCGCCGCCGACCGCACGCACCGTTCCAGCACCTGCCGTACGTCGTCGCCGTCCAGCCCGTCCGGGTGCCCCTCCTCCAGCAGAAGCCGGACCACGCCGCCGAGCACCAGCCCGGCCCGGTCGGCGGCGGCCAGCCGCTCGACGGCCGGGGCGTACGCCTCGGCGTCGCGCTCACGCGCGGCGGTCACCGCGTCGGTGGCCGTCTCGGCGATCTCGCGGGCCGGTGCGGGCAGGTGCCGCCAGGTCGTCGTCACCGGATCAGCATGGCAGAGCACGTGTGATCGCTCACCTTCCGGCCCGGCAACCGCGTGTGTAAGGGGTAAACGGGTCGCGGTCGTCGTACCCGCCGAACAGAATCCCAGCATGCTGCGCCGCGCCCTGCCCGCCCGTCCCGAAGCCCGCCGGATCCTCCTGGGCACGCTGTTCTCCGCCGTCGGGCGCGGCCTCACCCTGCCGTTCCTGTTCATCTACCTCACCGACGTGCGCGGTCTGACCGACACCCGGGCCGGGCTGGTGATCGGCTGGTTCGGCGCGGTCACGCTGGCTCTCTCGCCGCTGGCCGGCACGTTCATCGACCGGTTCGGCGCGCGCCGGGTGGTGTTGCCCTGCCTGGTGATCGAGGCGATCGGCACCGGCTCGCTGGCGCTGGTCGACTCGACGGCCTCGGCGTTCGGCGTGATGACGCTCGTCGCCGTCGGCAGTTCGGCGATCTGGGCCGGGCAGAACACGATCCTCGCGTCGCTGACCGGCGACGGCGAGCGGCAGCGCGTCTTCGGGCTCAACTTCGCGCTGCTCAATCTCGGTATCGGCACCGGCGGCCTGATCTCCGGCGCGGTGGTCGACGTGGCCCGTCCGATCACCTTCGAGGTGATCTACCTGCTGGACGCGGTGAGCTACCTGACGCCCGCCCTGATCCTGCTGAGCCTGCCGCACGTCGGGCGCCGGCCGGCCGTGGCCACGGGCGCGAAGGCCGACGGCCGGAGCACCGGCGGCTACCTCACGGTGCTGCGGGACCGGCCGTTCCGCCGCCTGGTCGTCTTCGGCCTGGTGCTCACCACCTGCGGGTACGCGCAGATCGAGGTGGGCTTCGCGGCGTACTCGGTGCGGGTGGTCGAGGTGACGCCCCGGGTGGTGGCGTGGGCGCTGGCCGCGAACACCGTGATGATCGTGCTCTCGCAGCTGCTGGTGATCCGGCGGCTGGAGGGGCGCAGCCGTACCCGCGCACTCGCCACTGTGGGCGCGGTCTTCGCCGGCGCCTGGCTGGTGCTCGGCGCGGCCGGCGTGGTGGGCAGCGGCAACGCGGTGCTCGCGGCGCTCGGCGTGGTGGCCTGCTCGGCGATCTTCGGGTTCGGCGAGACGATGCTGTCGCCGGTCATGCCCGCCCTGACCAACGCGCTCGCCACCGACGAGCTGCGCGGCCGGTACAACGCGATGAGCTCGATGATCTTCGGGATCAGCGGGGTGGTCGGCCCGGTCACCGCAGGCCCGCTGATCGCCGCGGCGAACGGGCGGGTGTGGGTCGCCGTCGTGGTGGGCGGCTGCCTGGCCGCCTCGGTGCTCGCGCTGTCGCTGCGTCCGCTGCTCACCGCCGCGCAGGACGGCCGTCCGACTGCGGCCGCGACGCCGGAGCCCGAGCCCGCGCGAGCGACCTGACACGAAGCCGGCGGCCTGCGGCGAAGCGCGCAGCCGGACACGAACGGGCCCCGGAGCGTCGCTCCGGGGCCCGTTCGGCGGTGCGGTCGGCCGTCAGCCGGCGGCGACCTCGGTGGTCGTGCGGATCCGGTCCAGCGCCGGCGGGGAGACCGGCGACTTCTCGGTCAGGTACGCGGTGAAGGCGTCCAGGTCGATCTGGCCGGTCACCGCGTTGGTGCCACCGGTCAGGACGCTGAAGCCGTCGCCGCCACCGGCGAGGAAGTTGTTCACGGTGACCCGGTAGGTGGCGGTGTCGGTCACCGGGGTGCCGTTGATGGTGAGGCTGCCCCGGACCACCCGGGTGCCGGCGCACGGCGTGCCGGCCGGTGCGGTGGTGCCGTTGACGTCCACGACGTAGTTGACCGTCGAGGACGCGTAGAGCACACGCGCCACTGTGAACTGCTGCTCCAGCATGCAGTAGAGCTGCGCACCGGTCAGGTCCAGCGTCACCAGGTTGTTGGCGAACGGCTGCACGGTGAACGCCTCGGCGTAGGTGACCGGGCCGGCGTCGAGGTCGGCGCGGACGCCACCGGGGTTCATGAACGCGGCGACCGCGTTCTGCTCGGTGTCCGTCGCGGCGAGCT
The DNA here is from genome assembly GCF_014207755.1 of Micromonospora sp. CNZ286. NCBI lineage: Bacteria > Bacillati > Actinomycetota > Actinomycetes > Micromonosporales > Micromonosporaceae > Micromonospora > Micromonospora sp. CNZ286. Next base: position 6,982,295 of record NZ_JACHIZ010000001.1, on the reverse strand, counting down.
GCGCGTCGGCGATCACGTTGCCCAGCGGCGACTCACCGGTCTGGTACGTCGGCTTGCCGTTGACGTCGACCCCGGTCTGGTACAGGTTCTCCTGGGTCTTGGTGATCGCGGCGGTGGTCTCGCCGACCACGCGGTCGGCCACCGGGCCGAGCGCGGTCTTGTACCGGTTGATCAGGTCGGTCGAGGGCTGGTCCGGCTTCACGTCCCGGGTGACCACCACGTTGTTCGCGGACGCGCTCACCACGTCGCGGGTACGCGGGTCGATCTTCAGGTCGATCTGGGTGACCAGGCGGCCGAACGAGCTGGCGCTGGTGACCAGCTTGCCGTTGATGTTGCAGTTGTACGCGGCGTGGGTGTGCCCGCTGACGACCACGTCGATGGACGGGTCCATCCGGTTGGCGATGTCGACGATCGGGCCGCTGAACCCGGTGCAGTCGTTGATGCCGCCGCCGTTCTGCACGCCGCCCTCGTGCAGCAGCACGACGATGCTCTTGACTCCGAGCAGGCGCAGGATCTTGGCGTACTTGTTGGCGGTGTCGGCCTCGTCGGTGAACCGCAGGCCGGCGACGCCCTGCTGGCTGACGATGTTCGGGGTGCCCTCCAGGGTCATCCCGATGAAGCCGATCGGGACGCCCTTGACGATCTTGATGCCGAACGGCTGCATCAGCGGCAGGCCGGTGGAGGTCTTGAAGGCGTTCGCCGAGAGGTAGGTGAACTTGGCGCCGCCGAACGGGGTGCCGTCGGCGCAGCCGTCCACCGGGTGGCAGCCGCCGCGCTGCATGCGCAGCAGCTCGGCCGCGCCCTCGTCGAACTCGTGGTTGCCGACGCTCGCGAACTCCAGCCCGGCGAGGTTCATCTCCTCGATGGTGGGCTCGTCGTGGAACGCGGCGGAGAGCAGCGGCGAGGCGCCGATCAGGTCGCCGGCGGCGACAGTGACGGTGCCCTTGCCCTGCTGCTTCGCGGCGGCGCGCATCGACTTCAGGTGGCTGGCCAGGTATTCCGCACCACCGGCGGGCTGACCGTCGATGCTGCCGCTGGAACCGGTCGGCGGCTCCAGGTTGCCGTGGAAGTCGTTGATCGCGAGCAACTGGACGTCGACCGGCTTCGGGCGGGCCTCGGCCTGGTCGGGGGTGACGGCGACCGCGGTGAACGCGGTCGCGGCGAGTGCGGCCAGGCCGACGGCGGCCCGGCGTCGCATCCCGGTGACGGACATGGAACTCCTCGTGAGGTGCCGGTATGTGGCGTCCGGGCGATGGTTCGCCCGGCGACCCTGATCCGTGCCGTGACAGGTGTCGATCGCGGAGGGCGGTACTCGGGGGAACGCCGCCCCGCCGGGGTAGCTTCTCATCCACCGGCCGCCAGGTCGAACGGGGCGGCATCAGGAATCGTCGTTGCCTCGGGCGGCCCGTACCGGTCTGCCGGACGAGTCGGACATGACGGTCAGGTGAAATTCCGCGCGGCGCACGCTGTCGATGCCGCCCGTCGTCGAAGGCGCCGGCTCCCAGGGACAGGGAGCCGGCGCCGACGCTCATGTCACGCGGAATTCCTTGCGCTGGCAACCGTCCTTGCCGGAATCACCTCCTGCCGGACACCCATCGCGAACCGAACGGTCGTTCATGTCCGCCGGCCCGGCATTTCGAGCAAACTGTCCGAACTCGACTGACGCTCCGGAGGGCCGGTCGGAGGTCCGCTGTGGGCGGTGCCGACGAGCCTGCGCAACGCCGGCCGCGTCCACCGCCCGGCGACCCCCGGGCGGCCCGCCAGGTAGCCGACGGTCCGCGCGGCGTCCCAGCCGTGCGCCTCGCGCAGCCCGCGCGCCAGCATCCCGAGATAGACCGGGACGGGCCGGGTCCACCGCACATCCACCGCCCGGTGCGGAGCGGTGAACGTGAGCATCGGCAGACCCTCGTGGACGCCGACGCGCAGCAGCGTCTCGTAGCGGCCCGGCCCGAGCCTCGCCCGTCCGGTCTCGACCGCCGCGCGGATCCCGGCCAGGTCGGCGCCGGGCGGCCGGTACATCTCCTGCGCCGCGATGTCCGCGAACTGCTCGACCGTCACCAGGTAGCCGCGCGCCGCCGCCAGGCCGGGCAGCAGCGGGTCGTAGAACGCCATGCCGCCGGTCCAGGCCCGCGACTCCCCGGCGAAGTAGACGCCGCCGGGGATCAGCACCGGCACCGCCCGGCGCGGTGGCCGGCGGTCCCGGCAGCCGGGGTACGTGCGCAGCCCGCCCGGTGGACACCCGCCACGCAGGTACCAGCCGAGCCGGGCGGCGTGCAGGTTCGAGCCGTACGCGACGTACCAGAGCATCGGCGGCGCGGTTCAGAACCAGCAGGTGCGCCCGGCGGCGTGGCTGACCTGGACGGTGTGCGTCACGCAGCCGCCGTCGGCGATCAGGTGCAGCAGGAAGGCGGTCGGCTCGGCGACGAAACCCGGCTCCTCCTCGTCGGTCATGCTGAGGCTCACCTGGATCCAGGTGCTCGGCGCGGTCGTCAGCACCGTACCGGCGAACGCGCTCGTCACCTGGCGGTGCAGGTGCCCCGCGGCGACGCGTACGACATGGGGGTGACGGCCGACCACGGCGGCGAGCGCGTCGGCGTCGGCGAGACCCATCGCGTCCATGCCCGGCACGCCCACGGTGACCGGCGGATGGTGCAGGCACACGACGGCGGGCGCGTCGGTACGCCCGGCGAGCACCCCGTCCAGCCAGGCGAGCTGCTCGTCGCCGAGCCGTCCGCCGGGGCTGCCCGGGGTGAGCGAGTCGAGCACCACGAGCGTCACGTCCGGCAGGTCGACGTGGTAGTGCGCCGAGAAGCCACCGGCCAGGTACGGGGTGCCGCCGAACGTGTCGAGCAGCGACTCGCGGTCGTCGTGGTTGCCGGTCACCAGGTGCACAGGCAGCGGGAACGCGCCGACGATCTCGCGCAGGGCGAGGTATTCGTCCGGCCGGCCGTTCGCGGTGAGGTCGCCGGTGATCACCACGCAGTCGGGCCGCGGACGCAGGGCGAGCACCGTGCCGAGCGCCCGGTGCAACCCGGACGCCGGGTCGGCCGCGAGCGGGCCGGTGGTCACGTGCGGGTCGCTGAGCTGGGCGATGAGCATCGGCCGCCTCCTCGGGTGCCCGGGCCCTCACGCTATCGCCGCGCACCCTCCCCGCGCAGGCCCGCTTGTGCCCACAGGCTGTGTCCACAGCCTGTGGATAGCACATGTGTACGAAGGTCGGCGGCGGTTGCGCTGAGTACCCTTGATCGCGACCCGACCCCCTCCGAGCAGGAACGACGTGGATCACGAGCGAGTCCTCCGCGACGTCACGGTGCGCCTTCCCACGGCGTCGACCGTCCCGGAGGCGTGCCAGTGGACCGTCGCCGCGCTCGCCCGGCACACCCCGGCGACCGCCACCGTCCTGCTCCGCGTCCACGACCGTCTGCGCCGCGTCGCCGCGACCGGCGCCTGGCAGGTCTTCTCGCACGTGCCGGCGACCGCCGACGGCACCCCGCCGGGCCGCCACCGGCCCGAACCCTCGGTGGTGCGGCGGGTCTACGCCTCCGGGACCACCGCCGCCGTGCCCGACGTCGGCGCCGACCCCGACTACCTCGAGGTCCGCCCGGACGTCACAGCCGAACTCTGTGTGCCGGTACGCGACCCGGACGGCCGTCCGATCGGGGTGCTCGACCTGCAGTGGAGCGAGCCGGTCGTGCTCGCGGCCTGGCGGGAGACAGCCGAGCTGGTGGCCGACCGCCTCGGCGGGCGGATCGCCGCGCTCGGCGGGCCGCCGGCCGAGAGCCGCAGCGAGAAGCTGCTCCGGCACGCCGCCGCGTTCACCGCCGCCCCGACCGACTGGGACCTGATGACCGCCGCGCTCGCCGCGGCCCGGGACGTCTCAGCGCTCTCCGCCGCCGTACTGGTGCTCACCGGCCGGCGCGGCCCACGCCTCGGCGCGCCCACGGCCACACCGGGCGAGCTGGAGGCACGGATCCGGGCCGAGCTGGACGAGGCCGGACCGGCCGCGCTCGACCGCATGATCGACCGGGCCCACCGGTACGGCTCGGCGTACACGCTGGGCGAGGCGGGCCACCCGCCCACCGAGGAGTACCTGCCGCTGACCCGGGCCGGCGCGCGCACGCTTGTGGCGGTGCCGGTCGGCACACCGGCCTCCGGTGGCGTGCTGCTCGTCGCCGACGAGCAGCGCCTGCGCCCCGATCCGACCACAGTCAACCTGATCGAACTGCTCGCCGGGCAGGCGTGGACCTGCCTGGACCGGCTGCGGACGCTCGCCCGGCTCCGCGAGCAGGCCAGCTCGGACCCGCTCACCGGGCTGCGGCACACCGGCCCTTTCGGGCAGCGGATCGCCACCGCCACGCCGGGGCGTACCGCGCTGCTGGCGATCGACGTGGACGGGTTCAAGGACGTCAACGACACGTACGGCCACCAGGCCGGCGACCGGCTGCTGGTGGGTCTGGCCCGGGCCCTCGAAGGCGCGTTGCGTCAGGGCGACGAGCTGTACCGGACCGGTGGCGACGAGTTCGTGGCGGTGATCGAGGTGAGCCGCCCGGAGGAGGCGGTACGGATCGCCGAACGGCTCACCGAGGCGGCCCGCCGTACCGGCCGGACGATCAGCGTCGGCGTCGCCCTGCCGAGACCCGGCGAGTCCGCCGAACGCACCCTGCACCGAGCCGACCAGGCCCTGTACGCGGTCAAGCGCCACGGCCGAGACGGAGTCCACCTCTCCGCCGCCTGACCGCCCCCGCTCCCGTCACCCCTCTCCCCCGCGATCTTGCACTCTAGGCCCTGGCAAATGCCGCATATGCCCCCCCAAGCAGGGCCGAAAGTGCAAGATCAACGCCGGCCGGGGCGGCAGCGGGGAGGGCGGCGGGAGGAGGGCCGCGTTATGGGCGGGTCAGGTCCTTGGCCAGCAGTTCGGCGATCTGGGCCGTGTTGAGGGCTGCGCCCTTGCGGAGGTTGTCGCCGGTCACGAAGAGGTCCAGGGCGCGGGGGTCGTCGACCGCCCGGCGGATGCGGCCCACCCAGGACGGGTCGGTGCCGACCGCGTCGATCGGCATCGGGAACTCCCCCGCCGCCGGGTCGTCGACCAGGATCACGCCCGGGGCGTTGCGCAGCGCCTCGCGGGCGCCCTCGGCGTCCACCTCGGTGGCGAAGACCGCGTGCACGGCGACCGAGTGACCGGTCACCACCGGCACCCGTACGCAGGTGGCGGACACCTTGAGGTCGGGCAGCCCGAGGATCTTGCGCGACTCGTTGCGCAGCTTCATCTCCTCGGAGGACCAGCCGCCGTCGGCGAGCGAGCCCGCCCACGGTACGACGTTGAGCGCCAGCGGCGCCGGGAACGGACCCAGCTCGTCGCCGACGGCCTGTCGCACGTCACCGGCGCGGGAGCCGAGCACCCGGTCGCCGGCGATCTTGCCGAGCTGGAGGTGCAGCGCGTCCACGCCGGCCTGCCCCGCCCCGGAGACCGCCTGGTACGACGCGAGGACCAGCTCGCGCAGGCCGTACTCGCGGTGCAGCGGCGCGACCGCCACGATCATCGCCAGCGTGGTGCAGTTGGCGTTGGCGATGATCCCCTTGGGCCGGTTGCGTACCTGCTCTGGGTTGATCTCGGGGACGACGAGCGGCACGTCGCGGTCCATCCGGAACGCGCCGGAGTTGTCCACCACCACCGCGCCACGCGCGGCGGCGACCGGGGCCCACTGCGCGGAGACGTCGTCCGGCACGTCGAACATCGCCACGCCGACGCCGTCGAGCGCGTCGGCGGTGAGCGCCTGGACGGTCAGCTCCTCGCCCCGGCACTGCACGCGCCGGCCCGCCGACCGCTCGGAGGCGAGCAGCCGGATCTCGCCCCACACGTTGCGCCGGGAGGAGAGGATCTGGCACATCACCGTACCGACGGCACCTGTCGCCCCGACCACGGCGAGGGTGGGCAGCGACGGCATGGCGCGTTACCGCCCGGTGCCGGCGTAGACGACGGCTTCGGTGTCACCACCCAGCTCGAAGGCGTCGTGGATGGCCCGGACCGCCTTGTCGAGGTCGGTGTCGCGGCAGACCACGGAGACCCGGATCTCCGACGTCGAGATCATCTCGATGTTCACGCCGGCCGCGCCGAGGGCGGCGAAGAAGCCGGCGGCCACGCCCGGGTGCGAGCGCATGCCCGCGCCGATCAGCGAGACCTTGCCGACGTGGTCGTCGTACAGCAGGCCCTTGAACTTGACCGACTCCTGGATCTTGCTGAGCGCGGTCATCGCGGTCGGGCCGTCGGCCTTGGGCAGCGTGAACGAGATGTCCGTGCGGCCGGTGCCCTCGGTGGACACGTTCTGCACGATCATGTCGATGTTGATCTCCGCGCCGGCCACGGTGTCGAAGATCGCCGCGGCGGCACCCGGCTCGTCGGGCACGCCCACGATCGTGATCTTCGCTTCGCTGCGGTCGTGGGCGACCCCGGTGATCAGTGCCTGTTCCACAGGAAGGTCCTCCATCGATCCGGTGACCATCGTGCCGGTGTTGGTCGAGTATGACGAACGGACGTGGATCGGCAAGCCCGCGCGCCGCGCGTACTCGACGCTGCGCAGGTGCAGCACCTTCGCGCCGCAGGCGGCCAGCTCCAGCATCTCCTCGTAGGTGATCTGCTTGATGTGCCGGGCGTTCGGCACGATGCGCGGGTCGGCGGTGAAGATGCCGTCCACGTCGGTGTAGATCTCGCAGACGTCCGCCTCCAGCGCGGCGGCGAGCGCCACGGCTGTGGTGTCCGAGCCGCCCCGCCCGAGCGTGGTCACGTCCTTGGTGTCCTGCGAGACGCCCTGGAAGCCGGCCACGATGACCACCGCGCCCTCGTCCAGCGCGCCCTTGAGCCGCCCCGGGGTCACGTCGATGATCCGGGCCCGGCCGTGCACCGAAGTGGTGATCACGCCGGCCTGGGAACCGGTGAACGAGCGGGCCTCGTACCCCAGGTTGTGGATGGCCATGGCGAGCAGCGCCATGGAGATCCGCTCCCCGGCGGTGAGCAGCATGTCCAGCTCACGGCCCGGCGGCAGCGGGCTGACCTGGTTGGCCAGGTCGAGCAGCTCGTCGGTGGTGTCGCCCATGGCGGACACCACCACCACCACGTCGTCGCCGGCCTTGCGCGCGGCCACGATGCGCTCGGCCACCCGCTTGATCCGCTCGGCGTTGGCGACGGAGGACCCGCCGTACTTCTGCACCACGAGTGCCACGACGGTGCACTCCCTCCCAGCGACGACCCTGAGCGTGCCGACGCCGCCGGGTCTCTCGGTCCGGCGGCGCGTGTCAGACCGCCTCAGCCTATCGGGCGGGCCGCGACGCCGGGCCGGGTGATCCCACCATCCGGCCCCGGCGTGGGGCGGCTCACCAGCCCGGGAGGACGCGACACGCCAAGCGGTACAGCCGTACGGTGGGATGACCGGGACCGTGTCCACGACGCAGAATGAGCCGGTGCACGCTCATCGACGTGCGGCCCGCCTGACCGGCGTGGTCGCGCTCACCCTGCCGGTACTGCTGGCCGCCTGCGACGGCGGCACTCCCGAGGCGGCGCCCACCGGCACCGCCGACCCGGTCCCGGTGCAGGTCGACGCCGCCCGCGAGGAACTGGCCGGGCTGGCCGCCGCGGCGCAGGACCGGCACCTCACCGCCACGTACGCGTTCGCGCCCGCCGAGGGCTCCCCCCGCACGGTGTCCTTCACCAGCGCCAACGACGGCAGCTGGCGGGTCGACGTGCCCGGCTGGGGGCACGCCGGCACCGTGGACGTCTCGCTCGCCGGCACCTCCGACGGGCTGTTCCAGTGCGCGCTGCCCTCGGCCGGCTGGGCCCAGGCGGCGACCTGCGTGCGCCTCGGCGACGCCGACGACGCGGTGCCGCGCCGGCTCGACCCCCGGGTGCAGCACCCGTTCACCGACTGGCTGGAGGTGCTGACCGACCGGCGCGCGCCGCTCGCGGTCTCCCCCGCCGAGCCGCTGCCCGGCGCCGACGGCCCGTGCTACACGGTCGACAGCACCTCGGCGTCGCTGAACGCGCCGCTGGACGTGGGCATCTACTGCTTCCGGGAGGACGGCACACCGGCGGCGGTACGGGCCGGGTTCGGCACCCTGACGCTGACCGGCGAGCCCGGCGCCGCGCCGGGCACCGTCGAGCTGGCCGGCGCGGTGACCGACGGCGAGCCGGTCAGCCGGGACGCCCCGAGCCCGGGAGCGCCGTAGCCGGCCACCGATCCGGTGACTCCGATCCCATAGTCCGGACCAGCCTTCCCACCGCACGTCCCACCACGTAGGGTGACCTTGTCATGTGGCGCGCGTACCTTCTCCTTGGCTGCCGCGACGAGGCCTGACCGGCCGGCACCTCGTCGCGGAGTAGAAACGCGCCGTCCAGCACATCCGATCTTCTTCTCGGCACCGCCGCGCACCGTCGCCCGGCATCTCGCCGACACCTTTCCGATCTGCTGACGCCACATGTTCCAGGGAGCACTCCGAGATGGCTCAACCTGTCACCGAGACCGATCCGTTCGCCAGCCAGCGCCCCAGCCGGATGCCGGTCCACCGCTACGTTCCGTACGACAGTGAGTTCGGCGTCGACCTGCCGGACCGCGCCTGGCCGACCCGCCGCGTCGAGGCCGCGCCCCGCTGGTGCGCAGTCGACCTCCGCGACGGCAACCAGGCCCTGATCGACCCGATGTCGCCCGAGCGCAAGCGCCGGATGTTCCAGCTCCTGGTGCAGATGGGCTACAAGGAGATCGAGGTCGGCTTCCCGTCGGCGAGCCAGACCGACTACGACTTCGTACGGCAGCTGATCGAGCAGGACCTGATTCCCGAGGACGTCACCATCCAGGTGCTGACCCAGTGCCGGGAGCACCTGATCGAGCGGACCTTCGAGTCGCTGCGCGGCGCCCGCCGGGCCATCGTGCACTTCTACAACTCCACCTCGACGCTGCAGCGCCGGGTGGTGTTCGGCCTGGACCGCGACGGCATCACCGACATCGCCACCCAGGGCGCGCGGCTGTGCCAGAAGTACGCGGAGATCCACACCCCGGACACCGACATCCACTACGAGTACTCGCCGGAGTCGTACACGGGCACCGAGCTGGAGTACGCGCTGGAGGTCTGCTCGGCGGTCATCGACGTGATCGACCCGACGCCGGACCGGAAGCTGATCATCAACCTGCCGGCCACCGTCGAGATGGCGATGCCGAACGTCTACGCCGACTCGATCGAGTGGATGCACCGGCGCCTGCCCCGGCGGGACAGCCTGGTGCTGAGCCTGCACCCGCACAACGACCGGGGCACCGGCGTGGCCGCCGCCGAGCTGGGCCTGCTGGCCGGCGCCGACCGGATCGAGGGCTGCCTGTTCGGCAACGGCGAGCGCACCGGCAACGTCGACCTGGTGACGCTGGGCCTGAACATGTTCTCCCAGGGCATCGACCCGATGATCGACTTCTCGAACATCGACGAGATCAAGCGCGCCGTCGAGTACTGCAACCAGCTGCCGGTGCACGAGCGCCACCCGTACGCGGGCGACCTGGTCTACACGGCGTTCTCCGGCTCGCACCAGGACGCGATCAACAAGGGCTTCGCCGCGCTGAACGCCGACGCCACGGCGGCCGGGGTGCCGGTCGACGACTTCACCTGGGCGGTGCCCTACCTGCCGATCGACCCGAAGGACCTGGGCCGCACCTACGAGGCGGTCATCCGGGTCAACTCGCAGTCCGGCAAGGGCGGCGTCGCGTACATCATGAAGACCGAGCACCAGCTCGACCTGCCGCGCCGCCTCCAGATCGAGTTCTCCGGCGTGGTGCAGCAGGTCACCGACCACGACGGCGGCGAGGTCGAGCCGGGCGCCATGTGGGAGATCTTCGCCCGCAACTACCTGGTCGACCACCAGGTCGACCCGGCCGTCAAGCTGGCCGAGTACACCATCGGCACCGTCGACGGCAAGGTCGAGATCGACGCCCGCGTCGGCTTCGGCGGCGACACCCGCGCGCTCACCGCTGTCGGCAACGGCCCGATCGACGCGTACGTCAACGCGTTGCAGTCCCTGGGCGTGGCGGTACGGGTGCTCGACTACCACGAGCACGCGCTGTCCTCCGGCGGGGACGCGCAGGCCGCCGCGTACGTGGAGTGCGAGGTGGACGGCCGCACGGTGTGGGGCGTCGGGGTGGACGCCAACATCGTCACCGCCTCGATCAAGGCGGTCACGAGCGCGGTGAACCGCACCCGCGCCTGAGGTGCTTGAGGTGTAAGGAAGGGCCCCTTCTTAACGCATTCTGCATAGGAGGGGGCCCTTCTTAACGCCCGCGCCCGAATGGCCCGAGTGTTAACAAGGGGCCCTTCCTCTACCGGAGGCGTTAAGAAGGGGCCCTTCCTTCCCCCCGCCGGGGGCGGTGGATCAGCACGGCGGCGAGCACCGCGCCGGCCAGCAGCAGCCCCGCGCACCACGCCAGCGCCCCCCGGTACGCGTCGGCGAGCGCACCCTTCTGCTCGTACCCGGTGCCCGACAGCCCCACCAGCAGCGGCAACGCGGCCACCGCGAGCAGACCACCGGCCCGGGACGCGGCGTTGTTGAAGCCGCTCGCCACCCCGGCGAACCGGTCCGAGACGGCGCCGAGCACAGACGTGGTCAGCGGCGCCACCACGAGCGTGAGCCCGGCGCCGAACAGCGCCACGCCCGGCAGCACGTCCACCCAGTACGACGCACCAGGCCCGACCCGGCGCAACAGCAGCAGACCCACCGCGGCGATCACCGGGCCGACGGTGAGCGGCAGCCGGGGGCCGATGCGGGCCGACAGCGCGCCCGCGCGCGGCGAGCCGACCAGCAGCAGCACTGTCATCGGCACTGTGGCCAGGCCGGTGAGCAGCGCCGACCAGCCGACCACGTTCTGCAGGTAGACGGCGAGGAAGAAGGTGAACCCGCCGAGCGCCGCGTACACGACGACTGTGAAGACGTTCAGCACGGAGAACAGCCGGCTGGAGAACAGCCCGGTGGGCAGCATCGCGGTGTCGCCGCGCCGCCGCTCGACCAGCACGAAGACCACCACGGCGACCACCCCGAGCACCGCCGCGACCAGCACCGCCGGGGAGTCCAGGCCGCGCGCCGGGGCGTCGATGAGCGCGTACGTGACACCGCCGAGCGCGAGCGCGCCGAGCAGCGCGCCCGCCACGTCGAACCGCCGCCGCCCGCCTCCGGTACGCGAGACCTCCTCGTCCCGGCTCTCCGGCACCCAGCGCAGCGCGGCGAGCACCACGCCGACGGCCAGCGGCAGGTTGACGAAGAAGATCCACCGCCAGGAGAGCGTGTCGATCAGCCAGCCGCCGAGCAGCGGACCGAGCGCGGTGGACACACCGGACAGCCCGGACCAGGTGCCGATGGCCCGGCCCCGGTCGTCCGGGTGGAAGCTGGCCTGGAGCACGGACAGCGACCCGGGGGTGAGCAGCGCCCCGCCCGCGCCCTGGAGGAACCGGGCGGCGACGAGCCAGCCGGTGTCCTGGGCCAGCCCGCAGAGCACCGACGCCACAGCGAACCAGACCACGCCGAGCAGGAAGACGCGCCGCCTGCCGAACCGGTCCCCGAGCGCGCCGCCGAGCAGCACGAACGCGGCGAGCATGAGCAGGTAGCCGTTCACGGTCCACTGGAGACCGGCGACTGTGGCGTCCAGTTCGGCGCCGAGCCGTGGCAGCGCGACGTTGACGACAGTGCTGTCCAGGAACACCATGCCGGAGGCGAGGATCGCGGCGAGCAGCGTGCCGCGTCCGGCGGCGGAGCCGGTACGCAGCGCGGGAGCGGGTGCGGTCACGTCTCACCACTCTGCCCGCCGCCCACCGTCGACGCCACGAATCGCGGAAACCGCCGCCGGGTACTGTGCGGACTCGCCCGGAGCACGCAAGCTGGAGAGGTGTCGTCTGTGCGTACGAGATCAGGAGCCCGAGCCGGGCTGGCGGCCGCGCTGAGCGCGGTGCTCGCCCTCGGCGTGGCCGGCTGCGACGTGTCGGTCACCGAGCCGGAGGCGCCGCCCAGTGCCACCGGGAACGTCAACAAGCAGCTCGGTGAGCTGACAGTGGCCACCGCCGGGTCGATGAAGGGCTACAGCCGCTCCCGCTTCCCGCACTGGCGGGACACCGGCAAGAACTGCGACGTCCGCGACAGCGTGCTGCAGCGCGACGGCGAGGGCATCAAGCTGTCCGGCTGCAACGTGGTGGGCGGCCGGTGGGAGAGCGTCTACGACGGTGTGGTGCTCAACGATCCGTCGGACGTGGACATCGACCACACCGTGCCGCTGGCCGCCGCGTGGCGTTCGGGCGCGGACGAGTGGGACGACTCGAAGCGCGGCGACTTCGCCAACGACCTGACGCGGCCGCAGCTCATCGCGGTTTCGGCGCGGTCCAACCGGGCAAAGGGTGACCAGGATCCGTCCCAGTGGAAGCCGCCGAACCGGTCGTCCTGGTGTCAGTACGCGGCGGACTGGGTGACGGTCAAGCACTACTGGCGGCTGACTGTGACAAGTGCCGAGAAGGCCGCTCTCACCGACATGCTGGAGGGCTGCACATGGGCGAGCAAACCGTGACCGGGCCGGACGCCACACCGGCGCCGGAGGCAGACGCCGCACCGGCCCCGGAGTCCGCACCGGCGGGTCCGGCCTCGGCCGGGATGACGGCGGACGGCCGGCAGCCGGCGTCCGCGGACGTCGCCGGGGCGGGCATGACCGCCGACGCGGTGCCGGGCGCACCGGCCGGGGGCGCACCGGGCGGACCGGCGGACCGCACCTCGGACATCACCGCAGGTCCGGGCGGGGTCATGACCGATGAGGTGGGCGTGGTGACCGGCGAGTTGACGCTGCGCACCGAGCACGCCGACGGCCGGGTGACGCTGCGGGTGCAGTACAAGGACGCCGACGAGTGGTACGCGGTCACCGGCGGTTCCGCGCCACTGGCCGACCCGGCCGCGCTCGACGCCGTGCACACGATCGCGGTGGGCCTGCTCAACCGCCCCGAGGGCTGACCGACGACAAGGCGCGCCCCCACCCGGCCCGGGTGGGGGCGCGCTTCGTCGTGTCAGACGTACGATCCGGGCTCGCTGGGCGCGGAGACCACGCCCGGCTCCTCGCCCTCCCCCTCCGGCCGGGTGATCTTTGCGGTCACCTCGTGCGGGCGCAGCTCACCGGCGGCGATCTTCTCGGCCCAGTGGCAGGCCACCCGGCTGGCGCCGATCTGGCGCAGCTCCGGCCGCTCGTCGGCGCAGCGGGTCGGCTGCGCCCACGGGCAGCGGGTGTGGAACCGGCAGCCCGACGGCGGGTTGGCCGGCGACGGCAGGTCGCCGGCGAGGAGGATGCGCTCGCGCCGGTCCTCCACGTCCGGGTCCGGCACCGGCACCGCCGACATCAGCGCCCGGGTGTACGGGTGCAGCGGCTCGGTGTAGAGCCGGTCGCTCGGCGCCTCCTCCACCAGCGCGCCCAGGTACATCACGCCGACGATGTCGGAGATGTGCCGCACCACGGCCAGGTCGTGCGCGATGACCAGGTAGGTCAGGCCGAGGCTGTCCTGGAGTTCGTCGAGCAGGTTCACCACCTGCGCCTGGATCGAGACGTCCAGCGCGGAGACCGGCTCGTCGGCGACGATCAGCTCCGGGCCGAGGACCAGCGCGCGGGCGATGCCGATGCGCTGGCGCTGGCCGCCGGAGAACTCGTGCGGGTAGCGGGACAGCGCCCATTTCGGCAGGCCCACCGCGTCGAGCGTCTCGCCGATGATCCGCCGCCGGTCGTCCCGGTTCGCGCCGATGCCGTGGGTCTGGAGGCCCTCGGTCAGGATCGACTCGACGTTCTGCCGGGGGTCCAGGCTGGACATCGGGTCCTGGAAGATCATCTGCATCCGGCGGCGCATCGCGCGCAGTTTGCCGGCGGGGAGCGTGGTCAGCTCGACGCCGTCGAACTTCACCTCGCCGCTGGTCGGCGGGTTGAGCTGGAGCAGCGCCCGGCCGAGCGTGGACTTGCCGCAGCCCGACTCGCCCACCAGCCCGTACGTCTTGCCGCGCGGGATGCTCAGGTCGACCCCGTCGACCGCCTTGACGTGCCCGACCGTGCGGTCGAAGATCACGCCCCGGCGGATCGGGAAGTGCACCTTCAGATCGCGGACCTCGACGAGGATGTCGTTGTCGCTCATGGGGTCTCCTCCTCGCGCGGAGCCGGTCCGAAGCCGGGCACGGCGGGCGGGTCGGCCGGCTCGGCCTGGGCCGGCACCGCACCCGGTTCGGCGGTCGTCGGCGCGGTCCCGCGGGCGTCCGCCTCCGGGGTCAGGCCGGGGACCGGCACCGGGTTGACGCAGCGGTAGCTGCGCGCGTCGTGGGTCAGCACCAGCTCCGGCGGCTCGCCCACACACGTGTCGACGCGGCGGGCGCAGCGCGGGGCGAACGCGCAGCCGTCCGGCCAGGGCAGCACGTCACGCACCGAGCCGGGGATGGGGTTCAGCCGTTCGCCGCGGCCGGCGTCCAGGCGCGGCACCGAACCGAGCAACCCCTCGGTGTACGGGTGCCGGGGCTGGCGGAACAGCGGACGACGGGTGGCCGTCTCCACCACCCGGCCGGCGTAGAGCACGTTGATGGTGTCGCACATGCCGGCCACCACGCCGAGGTCGTGAGTGATCATCACCAGTGCGGTGCCGGAGTCCCGGACCAGGTCCTTGAGCAGCTCCAGGATCTGCGCCTGGATGGTGACGTCGAGCGCGGTGGTCGGCTCGTCGGCGATCAGCAGCCGGGGCTGACAGGCGACAGCCATGGCGATCAGCGCCCGCTGCCGCATGCCGCCGGAGAGCTGGTGCGGGTACTCCTTGAGCCGCCGCCGCGGGTCCGGGATGCCCACCCGGTCGAGCAGGGCGGCCGCCTCCTTGGTGGCCGCCTCGCCCTTCATGCCCCGGTGCCGGGCCAGCACCTCGGTCACCTGGAGCCCGATCGGGATGACCGGGTTCAGCGAGGACAGCGGGTCCTGGAAGATCATCGCCACGTCCCGGCCACGGATGTCGCGGCGGGACCGGTCGTCGAGCTGGAGCAGGTCGGTGCCGTCGAAGACCGCCTTGCCGCCCACGCGCAGGCCCGGCTGCTTGGGCAGCAGGCCCATGATGGCCAGCGACGTGACGCTCTTGCCGCAGCCGGACTCGCCGACCAGGCCGACCACCTCGCCGGCGTCGACCGAGAAGGACACCCCGTCCACCGCGTGCACGGTGCGCTGCCCACGACGGGCGAACGTGACGGAGAGGTCGTCCACTTCGAGCAGTGCCATGACTGACTGACCTACTTCCGCAGCTTTGGATCGAGGGCCTCGCGCATCGCCTCACCGAGCAGGGTGAACCCGAGCGCGGTGATGATGATGCCGAGCGCCGGATAGATCGCCAGGCCGGGCCGGATGCCCAGGTACGGCTGCGCGTCGGCGAGCATGACGCCCCACTCCGGGATGGCCGAGTCGGGGTTGCCGAGACCGAGGAAGGACAGCGCGGCCGCCTCGATGATCGCGGTGGCCAGCGTCAGTGTGGCCTGCACGATGACCGGGGCGATCGAGTTCGGCACCACGTGGGTGAGGGCGATCCTGGAGCGCTTCACGCCGAGCGACGTCGCGGCCAGCACGTAGTCGCTGTTGGCCTGCGCGATCATCGAGCCGCGCAGCAGCCGGGCGAAGATCGGCACGGACACCACACCGACGGCGATCATCACGGTGGTGAGGCTGGCGCCGAGCAGCGCCGCGATGCTCACCGCGAGCAGCAGGCTCGGCATGGCCAGCAGCATGTCGATGAAGCGCATCAGGGTGGTGTCGATCCAGCGGCCCCAGCGCCCGCCGAGCCCGGCCGCGGCACCGGCGACGCCGCCGATCAGCGCGCCGACCGCGAGGCCGATCAGGGTGGAGACCACGCCGACGAGCAGCGTCTGCCGGGCGCCGACGATGAGCCGGCTGAACTCGTCCCGGCCCTGGTGGTCGAAGCCGAGCCAGTGGTCGGCGGAGACGCCCGGGATGATGCCCTGGCCGGACTTGACCAGTCCTTCGCGGATGCCGATGGAGTCCGTCGGGCTGTACGGGACGAGGAACGGCCCGATGACGGCGACCAGGACGAAGACCGCCAGGATGATGACGCCGATGACGGCCGCCGGGTTGCGCCGCAGCCGGCGGAACGCCTCCTTCCAGAGGCTCACCCCCTGCTCGTCGTCGCGGGCGGCCAGCTCGGCGAGCCGGTCGATCTTCTCGCGCTTCTTGCCAGTGGTGATGGTCATCGCACCCTCACCCTCGGGTCGATCACGCTGTAGGAGAGGTCGACCAGGAGATTCACCAGCACGTACACCACCGCAATGATCATGATGAAGCCCATCAGCACCGGGTAGTCGCGTTGGCTGATCGACTCGGCGACGAACGCGCCGATGCCGCTGAACGCGAACACGGTCTCGGTGAGCACCGCGCCGGAGAGCAGGAGACCGGTCTGCAGGCCGATCGAGGTGGCCACCGGCAGCATGGCGTTACGCAGCACGTGCCGGCGGCGTACGGTCCGCTCGGTCAGGCCCTTGGCCTCGGCGGTCCGGACGAAGTCCTCGTTGAGCACCTCCAGCACGCTGGCCCGGGTGATCCGGACGATGATCGCGAGCGGGATGCTGGCGAGCGCGATGCCCGGCAGCACGAGGTGCCAGAGCGCGTCGGCGGCGGCGTCCCACTCGCGGGTCATGAGCCCGTCGAGGACGAAGAAGTTGGTGACCCGGGTCGCCCCGATGGTCGGGTCCTGCCGGCCACTGGAGGGGAACCAGCCCAGGTTCTCCGCGAAGATCGCCTTGAGCACGTACGCCAGGAAGAAGACCGGGATGCAGATGCCGATGAGCGATCCGCCGACCGAGGCGTGGTCGAGGAACCGGCCCCGGCGGCGGGCGGCCAGGTAGCCGAGCGGGATGCCGATGCCGACCGCGAGGATCATGGCCATCACGGTCAGCTCGACGGTGCCGGGGAACCGCTCCACGAACTCCGTGGTGACGGCCCGCTTCGTACCGGTCGAGGTGCCCAGGTCGAGCCGGATCATCCGCCGCAGGAAGCGGGCGTACTGGACCAGGATCGGCTCGTCGAGGCCGAGGTTGCGCCGGATGGCGGCGCGCGTCTCGGGCGTGCCCCGTTCTCCGAGGATCGCGGTCTCGGGCCCGCCGGGAAGTCGGTGGAGCCAGATGAACAGCAGGACGGAGAGCCCGAACAGCGTGGGTATCAGCTGTAGCAGGCGTCTGATGATGAACCGGAACACGGGCGCCTCGGAGGGTGTGCGGAGGGGTGCGGGCGGGCGCTGTGGTCACAGCGCCCGCCCGCGTACGG
The DNA here is from genome assembly GCF_014207755.1 of Micromonospora sp. CNZ286. NCBI lineage: Bacteria > Bacillati > Actinomycetota > Actinomycetes > Micromonosporales > Micromonosporaceae > Micromonospora > Micromonospora sp. CNZ286. The sequence goes on along the minus strand of NZ_JACHIZ010000001.1, from coordinate 6,964,974 downwards.
TGCCTTCAGATCACTTGAACTCTGCGGTCGCGTACCGCTCGTCGGTGAGCGGGCTCGCCTTGATCCCGGTCACGTCCTTGCCGAACACGATCGCCGGCGGGGAGTGCGAGATCGGCACGCCCGGCAGGAAGTCCATGATCGTCTTGTTCAGTGCCTTGTACTTCTCCGTACGGGCCGCCGCGTCGGCGGTGGTGTCGGCGTCCTTGAACTGCGCGAAGAGCTGGGGGTTGTTGAAGCCCCACTCGTCCTTCGGGCGGTCGAAGAAGGTGCCGATGAAGTTGTACGCGTCGCCGTAGTCACCGGTCCAGCCGAGGAAGTGCAGGTCGTGCTTGTTGCCGGAGGTGGTGGCGTTGAGGTAGTCCGGGCTCCACTTCAGCGGGATGGCCTGGACGTTGATGCCGACCGCCTTGAGGTCCGCCGAGAGCAGCTCGAAGATGTCCTTCGGGTTCGGCATGTACGGCCGGGTGACCTCGGTCGGGTAGTGGAACTTCAGCGTCAGGTTCGACGCCCCGGCCTCGGCCAGCAGCTGCTTGGCCTTCTCCGGGTTGTAGTCGTACTTGGTGACGTCGCCGTTCCAGCCCTCGACGGTGTCCGGGAAGAAGTTCATCGCGACCTTGGCGCCCGGGGGCAGCTTCGAGTCGACCAGGGCCTGCCGGTTCAGCGCGTGCGCGATGGCCTGCCGGACCTTCAGGTCGGCCAGCTTCGGGTTCCCCTTCTGGTTGATCGCCAGGTAGAGGATGTTGAAGGCGGGCCGGGTGAGGACGTTGAAGCCCTCCTTCTTCAGCGGCTCCACGTCCGCCGGGCCGACCAGGTCGTAGCCCTGGATGTCACCCGAGCGGAGCGCCTGCTTACGGGCGTTCTCGTCCGAGATCGTCTTGAAGATGATGGTCTTCAGCTTGGCCTTGTCGCCGTAGTAGTCGTCGTTGCGCTCGATGGTGAGCGACTTGTTCGCGATGTCCCACGCCTTGAACTTGAACGGGCCGGTGCCGGTCGGGTGCTCCATCGCGTACGCCGGGTACTTGATGTCCTCGGCCGTGCCGGTCACGTTGCTGGCGTCGTACTGCTCCATCGCCTTGGGGCTCTGGATCGAGAACGACGGCAGCATGAGCGCGGCCGGGATCTTGCTGGAGACCCGGGTGAACGCCAGGTCCACAGTGGTGGCGTCCTTGGCGGTGCAGGACTTGAAGAGGCTCGGCGGCAGGTCCGGGTTCTCGTTCTTGGCGAACCCGCCCATGACGTCCTGCCAGTACGCGGTCACGTCCGGGCTCTGCATGAGCCCCTTGGCGTTGTACCAGCGGTTGAAGTTGGCGCAGACGGCCTCGGCGTTGAAGTCGGTGCCGTCGTGGAACTTGACGCCCGAGCGGAGCTTGAACGTCCAGGTCGTGCCCGCCGCATCCGGCGTCCAGGACTCGGCGAGGCCCGGCGTCACCTTGGTGCCGCCCTCCTCCGGACGGACCAGGGTCTCGAAGACCTGGCGCGCCACGCGCAGCGACTCACCGTCGCTGGCGAAGCTGGGGTCGAGCACCTTCGGGTCTCCGGCGACGCCGAAGACGAGGGTGTCCTTCTTGCTATCTCCGGAGCCACTCTCACGGTCGCTCTCGGCGCAGCCTGCAACCGCGAGGGCCGCGACCGCGATGGCCGCGATTGCGACCTTCGGCCTGGATGCACGCATGGTGCTTCACCTCGTCCTTGGGGGTACGGACAACGTGGTGACAGGGTCACCGATGTGCGCAGACCTTAGCCCTCGGGTGGACGGCGCGGAAACGGGCGGGGGGCGGGTTGGTATCGAATCGTGTCTGTTCCGCAACGAGGCATACGAATCGAAGGAGAATCCCTTGCACTTCCGATGTTTCGTCGGCTAGAAGGCCGAATTTATTACGTCGATCCGGTCCCGGACGCACGTTCCTGTTAGATCGACGAGCATCCCGTTCCGGCCCGGAGACACGTCCGGCGGGCACCCCGCAGGGCACCCGCCGGAGGCGGCACGACTGGATTCAGACGGCCCGTCGGCCCTCGAAGGCCCGGCCCAGCGTGATCTCGTCGGCGTACTCCAGGTCGCCGCCGACCGGCAGTCCACTCGCGAGCCGGGTCACCGCGATCCCCATCGGCTTGACCATCAGCGCCAGATAGGTGGCGGTCGCCTCGCCCTCGGTGTTCGGGTCGGTGGCGAGGATCAGCTCGCGGACCTCGCCGCCGCCGAGGCGGGTCATCAGCTCACGGATCCGCAGGTTGTCCGGGCCGATGCCCTCCAGCGGATTGATCGCGCCGCCGAGCACGTGGTAGCGCCCGCGGAACTCGCCGGTCCGCTCGATCGCCACCACGTCCTTCGGCTCCTCGACCACACAGAGCACCTCGTCGGTACGCCGTGGGTCGCGGCAGATCCGGCACTGCTCCGACTCGGCCACGTTGTAGCAGGTCGTGCAGAACCGGACCAGGTCCTTGACCTTGCGCAGCGCGCCGGCCAGCCGGTTGACGTCGGCCGGATCCGCCGACAGCACGTGGAACGCGATCCGCTGGGCGCTCTTCGGGCCCACGCCCGGCAACCGGCCCAGCTCGTCGATCAGATCCTGGATGGCACCCTCGTACATCTGCCGGCTCAGAACCCGGACAGGCCGAGGCCGCCCATGCCGCCCGCGACCGGGCCCATCTTCTTCTCGGTCAGCTCGCGGGCCGCCTCGGCGGCGTTGTGCACGGCCGCGACCACCAGGTCCTCCAGCGTCTCGACGTCCTCCGGGTCGACCGCCTTCGGGTCGATCTTGATCGCCTTCAGCTCACCGGTACCGGCGACCGTCGCGGTGACCAGGCCCCCGCCGGCGGTGCCGGTCAGCTCCGCCTCGGCCAGCTCGGCCTGGGCCTTGGCGATCTGCTGCTGCATCTTCTGCGCCTGCTTCAGCATCTGCTGCATGTTCGGCTGTCCACCTGGGCGCACGGACCGCTCCTTCTTCCACTCGTCTGCTCGGCCGCGCCCAGCCTAGTCGGGCCACGGCACCGCTGAATCGCGGTCGGCGCGCGCTCAGCGCGCGTCCACCTCGTCGATCTTCTCCGCGCCGAACGTCTCGCGCAGCAGCTGCACCGCCTGCTCCTCGCTCGACTGCCGGGCGGTCCGCTCGTCGATCACGTCGTCCAGCGGCTCGTCGCCCGGGTCGAATCCCTCGTAGGCGGGTGCCGCCGCAGGCGCGCCCCCACCTCGCACCGGGCCGTCGAAGTCCGGGTCGTAGGGCGGCTCGCCCGCCCACTCGGCATCGGCCGTCTTCCGCGCCGGCTGCGCCGCGCGCGGCCCCTTGCCGGGACCACCGCCCGCAGCAGCAGCCGCCGCGGCCGCACGCGCCGCCGCGATCGCGCTGTTCTTCGCCCCCGCCGGCCTCGCCGCAGCGGCAGGCGCCGGCGCCGCCGCGGGTGCCGCAGGCTTGGGTACGACGACAGGCGCGGTAGCGGTAGCCGTGCCCCCGCCCGGACGGGCCGCAGCCGGCCAGTCCTCCCCGTCGCCGCCGCTCGCCGCCGAGGCGGTGCCGGTGGCCGAGGCCGTGCCACCGGGTCGGGCCGGCTCCGGCCAGTCCTCCTCGATCTGGTCTGCCGCAGGGCTCGCCGTCGAACGGTGCGAGGCGTCGGGCGAACCCGCGCCTGCCCGGCCCGCCGGTCCCCCGGCCTGGCTACCAGTGGCCGGGTTGCCAGTGGCCGGGTTGCCAGTGGCCGGGTTGCCAGTGGCCGGGTTGCCAGTGGCCGGGTTGCCCGTGGCGCTGCCCGAGCCGGACACCGGCTGTCCCGGGGCGCCGCCGACGGCGTCGGTTGCCGGACGTCCGGCGACACCGGAGTCAGGACGGCCTGGCCCGGCGTGGGCCGAACCCGGGCGGCCCGGTCCCGCGTCGGAGCCGGGACGGTTGAGTCCGGAGTCGTAGCCCGGACGGCTCGGTCCCGCATCGGCCGCGTCGGCGTCCGGGCGGCCCTGAGCAGTACCTAGCGCCCGGGAATCCGGGCGACCGGACCCGGTGTCGGACGCCGGGCCGGACGGGGCGGCCGCCGGGCGGGCCGGGGCGCTCTCGGGCGCGTTGCGGCCCGGTGCGGCGTCGGCCTGCGCGCGGCTCGCACCGGACGGACGGGACGGGCCGCCGAGCGAGGACGCGCCACGCTCGCCCGCCACCTCGCAGCGGATCTGCCAGCGACCGCCCAGTTCCTCGTAGAGCGCGTCGGTCAGCACTGCGGCGTGGTCGGCCATCATCTTCGCCAGCACCGTCGACTTCACGGTCAGCACGAGCGTGTCGCCGTCCAGGTCGCGTACCACCGCGTCCCGCATCAGCGCGGCGATCCGCTTGTTGCTGCGGTTGACCTTGCCGACCACCTCGGGCCACACGCGGCGCACCGCGACCGCGTCGAGCGCGCCGGGATTCGCCGCGCCGGGGCGGGGCGGTTCGGGCGTGGCCGGGTCGGGCATCACGGCGGACGGCGGTACCGGACGTCGGGCAGCGGCGGGAGCATCAGAGGCGGCAGCGGGCGAGCCGGAAGCGGCCGGATCGACGGCGGCTCGCTCGGGAGCGGCCGGGGCGGGGGAAGCAGCCTCCGGGCCGCCTGCCGGCTCCGTCACGGCGGGAGCCGGACGGGAACCGGGTGCGGCGTTCCGGGCGCCCACCGCAGCGGCGGCAGCGGCACGTGCGGCGGCGGCGCCGGTCGGGGCACCGGCAGCCGCCGGCGTGCCGGCGGAATCCGCGTGGACCGCGGCGGCAGCCGCGCCCGGGGCGGGAGCCGCCGGGCGTACCCCCTGGGTCTGGTTGGGGTGCGCGGGGTCGGCGGCGGCCGGCGGCAGCTCGGCGCCCCCGAGCGTCAGCCGGCGCTCCATCCGCTCCAGGCGCTGGAGCAGGCCGCCGGACGAGTCGTCCGCGCCGGGCAGGAGCATGCGCGCGCAGATCAGTTCCAGCAGCAGCCGGGGCGCCGTGGTGCCGCGCATCTCGACCAGGCCGTTGTGCACGATGTCGGCGCAGCGCGACAGCGTGGCCGGGCCGAGGCGCTGCGCCTGGGCGGCCATCCGCTCGATCTGGTCGGCCGGGCCGTCGATGAGGCCCCTGGCGGCGGCATCAGGCACCTGCTGCAGGACGATCAGGTCGCGGAGGCGCTCCAGCAGGTCGGAGGCGAAGCGGCGCGAGTCGTGCCCGGCCTCGGCGACCCGGTCGACGGTGGCGTACGCGGCGGCGCCGTCACCGGCGGCGAGCGCGTCGCACATCTCGTCGATCAGCGCGGCGTCGGTGACACCGAGCAGCGCGGCGGCCCGGGCGTAGCCGACGCCCTCCGGGCCGGCGCCCGCGATGAGCTGGTCGAGCACGGAGAGGCTGTCGCGCATGCTGCCCCCGCCGGCGCGCACCACCAGCGGGAAGACCGCCGGCTCGACCTTGACGCCCTCCGCCTCGCAGAGCTGTTCGAGGTAGGGGCGGACCACCTTCGGCGGGAACAGCCGGAACGGGTAGTGGTGGGTCCGCGACTTGATCGTGCCGAGGACCTTCTCCGGTTCGGTGGTGGCGAAGATGAACTTGACGTACTCAGGGGGCTCCTCGACCAGCTTGAGCAGCGCGTTGAAGCCGGCCGACGAGACCATGTGCGCCTCGTCGATGATGTAGATCTTGAAGCGGCTGCGGGCCGGGGCGAAGAACGCCTTCTCGCGCAGCTCACGGGCGTCGTCGACACCACCGTGGCTGGCCGCGTCGATCTCGATGACGTCGATCGAGCCGCCGCCGTCGGGAGCCAGCCCGCGGCACGAGTCACACTGCCCGCACGGCTCGGGGGTGGGGCCCTGCTCGCAGTTGAGGGAGCGGGCCAGGATCCGGGCGCTGGAGGTCTTGCCGCAGCCCCGCGGACCGGAGAAGAGGTAGGCGTGGTTGAGCCGCCCGCTGCGCAGCGCCTGCGACAGCGGCTCGGTGACCTGCTCCTGGCCGATCATCTCGGCGAACGTCCGCGGCCGGTACTTGCGGTAAAGGGCCAGTGCCACCCGTCCCGCCTCCTCTCGACCGAGCCATTCTGCGCCGGTCGGCCCCGGGTGACCACCCACCACCCCGTGACCCGACCCGCAGCGACGTTACCCGGCCCGGGAGACAGAAAGGCCTCCCGTGCACCCGGCAGAGCTCGCTTATCCTTGCTGCCTTCCGGCCCTGGGGAGGTTCACGAGGTACCGCCGCACGGGAGGTGACGCCAAGCCTACCCGAAGGGTTGTGGATCTTCCGGGAGGGTGGGGTGGCCCGCCGTCGGGAGACCTGTATCCTGGCTCGCGGAGGATTCGCCTAGAGGCCTAGGGCGCACGCTTGGAAAGCGTGTTGGGTTCACACCCTCACGAGTTCGAATCTCGTATCCTCCGCTCTCTTGAGCAGCAGGAACGTGAGGGCCGGCCCCGTCGAGGGACCGGCCCTCCCGCCTTCACTGCGGCCGTTCTCGTGTCAGCTCCCGCCTTGCTTCCCCCGCGCCCGCTTGCCTTCGGCCCTCGCTCAGTTCCCCCGCCTGTTGACGGCGGGGCAGCACACAGAGCAGTCCGCCGAACTGGGCCACGATGCGGCACACCTGGCCGACCGCGTGGGTTCGGCGACGAGCGGATCAAGCCGCAGTTTGACCAGGTCGGTTGCGTCCACGGGAGTGGTGTACGACTTGCCCGTGATGGGCGTGTTGCGTAGATGAGAGACGGCCATCGCGTCGATCCTTCAAGACGACCAAGTCAGAGAAGGAGAAGAGGACGCGATGGCCGCTTCAGAGAGTGTGAACCCTGTTGACCTGCTGCGCGAGCAGATCGAGGGCGCGTCGTCGGACGTGTTGCAAGCGATGATCAAGACGTTCGTGCAGGCGGTGATGTCCGCCGAGGCCGACGCGATCTGCGGCGCCGGGTACGGGCAGCGCAGCGATGAGCGGGTCAACTCGCGCAACGGTTACCGGCCTCGGGAATGGGACACCCGCGCCGGCACGATCGACCTGGCGATCCCGAAGCTGCGACACGGCAGCTACTTCCCGGAGTGGTTGCTGACCCACCGGCGTCGGGCCGAGCAGGCCCTGGTCTCGGTCGTGGCCACGAGCTATCTGCTGGGGGTGTCGACTCGGCGGGTGGAGAAGCTGGTCGAGCAGCTCGGGATCCGGCAGCTGTCCAAGTCGCAGGTCTCGGAGATGGCCGCGCATCTGGACGCGCAGGTGGAGGCGTTCCGCAACCGACCCTTGGACGCCGCCCACTACACGTTTGTGTGGATGGACGCCCTGACGATGAAGGTCCGCGAGCACGGCCGGACCGTCAACGTCCACGCCCTGATCGCGGTTGGGGTCAACGCCGACGGCGGCCGTGAAGTGCTGGGCCTGGACGTGGCCTCCGACGAGGACGGCGCCGGCTGGTTGGCGTTCCTGCGCAGCCTGACCGCCCGAGGCCTGTCCGGTGTCCGCCTGGTCATCTCCGACGCCCACGCCGGCCTCGTGGCCGCGATCGGGGCGGCTTTGCCGGGAGCTTCGTGGCAGCGGTGCAGGACCCACTATCTGCGCAACCTGCTGACGAAGGTGCCCAAGTCGGCGCAGCCGTGGATCGCCACCCTGGTCCGCACGATCTTCGACCAGCCCGACGCCGACGCTGTCCGCGCCCAGTTCGACCGGGTCGTGACCACGATCGAAGCGAAGTTCCCGGCCGCGGCCGAGCACCTCGACGCCGCCCGCGACGACCTCCTGGCGTTCACCGGCTTCCCCCGCGAGATCTGGCGCCAGATCTGGTCGAACAACCCACAGGAGCGGCTCAACAAGGAAATCCGCCGTCGCACCGACGTCGTCGGGATCTTCCCGAACCGGGCGGCGATCATCCGCCTCGTCGGCGCCGTCCTGGCCGAGCAGACCGACGAGTGGACCGAAGGACGCCGCTACATGGGCCTCGAACTACTCGCTAAAGCCCGCCTGATCACCATCGACACAGACCAACACGCCACCGACCAGACCGACCCGACCTCGATCGCCGCATAACATCAGACCGGATCACGCGATGGCCGTCTCTTACACCACCAGCGCGGACGCGACCACCAGGTCGCTCTGCGGTGCTGCCGCGGCCGGGACTTCTGGGCAGCCGTGGATGCCGACGCGACGCATCAGCATTCGAGCGTGTGATAGCCCTCACGACGAGTCCGCCGCCCCAGCTGCAGCTCGCCTCCACCGGCGGAAAAGTAGGTGCTGCGGAATGACAGATGCACGGCGTGGATCTGCTCGGCCAGCCACAGGTGACGCAGCGCCCGCAGCGAGGGCGGCCGACTCCGCCAGGCATAGACGTACAGCGCACCCCAGCAGACCTTGACCGGCAGCCCTTCAACAGCCATCCGTCGATGGCCGCGAAGCGGTCTTTTAGGGCACTACTCATTAAATAACTCGACCCGCGCGCTACACAGCCGCCTTAATCTTCAGCTCGGCGGTACCCGCGAGCTCGAGCAGCCCTCGCTTGGCAGCCAACGGCACGCGCAACATCTGGCTGGCGTCGATCAACTCTTGGCGACGCCAGTTGTAGATCAACCCGAGCGATCGTGCACGTATCACTTCAACAAGCGATCCTGATGAGGCAACCGCCTCGCTCCACCGCATCCATAGAACATCAACTCTCACCATCTCTGTCAGCAAGCAGACAGTGGACTTGATAGGCGAGCAAAATCACGGAGACGATATCTTTCATATCGATAGCCGTGGGGGTCTTGATCGATGGCGACATGGCGGGGACACATGTCGAGGTCCGCATGGGCAATGACGCTCGTACGATGGGTCGGCATGCTTCTGCTGCCGGTAGCGGTAGCCATGCTGACGCGGCTCGCAGCCGTCAAGCAGGGGCAGGCGCGGACACTGTCTGTGATCGGCCTGATCCTTGCGATCCTCCTATTGGCGTTTCTGCAGGTGTACGGCGAGGTCCAGAAGTGGCTCGCTGAGAGAACCGCCGTGACGGCCAAAGTTGCTCTGGCCAAAGCGCTGAACCGCTCCGGCAGTCCGCTGGTTACCCTGCTGGGGAGAGTTGCCGAGGCCGACAAGGGCCCTGACCGGAGGGCGGAGGTGTGGTCCTTGGCAACGAAGACGGTCGGCATCGCACCTATCACTTGCGGGAAACTCGCTGACAAGAAGGCTGGAATCAGATGCGTCTTCTACCAATTCGAGTCTCCCGATCGACTGGTGCGAGTATTTGAAGAGGGTCGGCAAGGGCCGCCCGCTCGACCGGATTTCGTCCGCAGCCGCAACGAAAACGACAAGCAAGTTATCGAACGCGCGCTTGGCGAGAAGACTCTCCTCGTTCCAGATATCGACAAAGCCCCTCCGAAGGACTTCGCCAGCAGTCCCGACCGTGAATACAAGTCCATGTTGATGGTTCCGGTTCGAACAGAGTCGAGGAGTTACGGGTTCCTCTCCGTGGATGCGGACAAACCCGACGCGCTGACGCAAGACGACGTGGGCTACGTGATCTTAATGGCAGGATTACTGGCGGCAAGTCTCGCACTACTTGGGGAGGAATATCCACAGCTAAAGCGCTCCAACGGGGTGCCCGTTATCCCAACTCAGCAAATCAACGAATCCGATATTCACCAGGAACGGAAGCGGCATGAGAACTGAGGAGAGCACAACCGTACCAGTAACGATGGAACCCTTGATCTCAACCGAGGAGCGCAGGTTCATCGAGGGAAAGCTCAGCGCCGACGCATACCTCAGGATTGGCGAAAGAGAGGCAGAGAAGGAGGCCGAGCTCGAGCTCGCCCATCAGCGGCAACGACAGTTCCGCTGGCTTTCTTTGATCTTCTCAACGCTAGCTGCCGCAGTCTATGTCGTAACGTCGCTCGTCTTCCTATTCATCGAGAAGAGCAACTTTGGCTCCGTCGCCGCTGCCGTTGTTGGCTTTGGCTTCGGGGCCCTTGCGACACTAATTTCTGCGTCCCAGCGGCATGCTCGAAGATAACAGGAGGATAGAGATCGCCAGCTTCAGGTTCCTGACTTACTTCTAGCGCAACCTGACATGAATAGCACTTGCACTTTCTCCCCTTCGTCGCATCACACAATTCCATTCCGGTCCTTCCCGTTGACCCCGTTCTCCTCCCCCCACCGGCCTGCGTCGGACGCCTGAAGATCAAGCAACTGGGGAGAGGCATAGTGGTGCGCTGGCGGGAATGGCAGTTGGGGTCTGCCTATCGCCCCAGCCCGGTTGCGGCCGAACCTCAGCTGACATGCCTCAACACCAAGTTGTCGATCAGCGGCCGCCCAACTGGTCCCGCCGCCGTTTCAGGTACGCCGTCTCCGCGCTGTTGCCCGCCAACTCGATCGCCCGGTCGTACGCCGCCCGCGCCTCCCCACCCCGCCCCATCCGGCGCAACAACTCGGCCCGCGTCGCGTGGTACGCGTGATAGCCCTCCAGCGGCAACCCGTCCACCTCGGCCAGCGCCACCTGCGGCCCGTCCAGTTCGGCGACCGCCACGGCCCGGTTGAGCCGCACGATCGGCGACGGGTCGACGCGTACCAAATGGTCGTAGAGCGCGGCGATCTGCGCCCAGTCGGTGTCCCGCGCGTCGCGGGCGTCGGTGTGGACGGCGTTTATCGCGGCGAGGATCTGGTAGCGGCCCGGCGGCCGTCCGGCGGCGATGCACGCGCGGACCAGGGCGTGCCCCTCGGCGATGAGGTCGCGGTCCCAGGCGCTGCGGTCCTGCTCGGCGAGGACGACGAGTTCGCCTGTCGCGGAGACCCGGGCGGGCCGGCGGGCCTCGGTGAGCAGCATCAGCGCCAGAAGCCCGGTGGCCTCGTGGTCGTCGGGCATCAGCGTACGGACCAGCCGGGTGAGGCGGATCGCCTCGGCGGTCAGGTCGGCGCGAACCGCCTCCTTGCCCGGGTCGGAGGCGAGGTAGCCCTCGTTGAAGATCAGGTAGAGAACGGCGAGCACGCCGGTGACCCGGGCCGGCAGGTCCTCGCGGGACGGCACCCGGTACGGGATCCCGGCCGCCTTGATCTTCGTCTTGGCCCGGGTGATCCGCCTGCTCATGGCGGCCTCCTGAACCAGGTACGCCCGCGCGATCTCGGGCACGGTGAGCCCGCCGACCAGGCGCAGCGTCAGCGCCACCCGCGCCTCCATGGCCAGCGCCGGGTGGCAGCAGGTGAAGATCAGGCGGAGCCGGTCGTCGTCGATGACACCGAGCGGTTCCGGCACGTCGGCCAGCATCATCGCCTCCCGGTGCTTGTCCTCCCGCCGGCTCTCGCGCCGGATCCGGTCGACGGCCCTGCGGTACGCGGTGGTGGTGAGCCACGCGCCGGGATTCGGCGGTACGCCGTCGGCCGACCACCGCTCGACGGCGGCGGCGAACGCCTCGGCTGTCATCTCCTCTGCGACGTCGAGATCGCCGATGCGCCGGGCGAGCGTGGCTACGACCCGGGCCCACTCCTCGCGGTGGACCCGGGTGAGCGCCTCGCCGACCTCGCTCACGCGCCCAGGAACGGCCGCAGCTCGACCCGCCTGTTGCACCGCTGCGACGCCAGCGCGGCGAGCGGCAGCGCCACGTCGAAGTCTGGCGCCTCGATGATCCAGAACCCGCCGACGTACTCCTTCGTCTCCAGGTAGGGCCCGTCGGTGAGCAGCGGACTCCCGCCTCGCGCGTCCACGACCGTGGCCGTCTCCGGCGCCGCGAGCCCACCGGCGAAGACCCAGTGACCGTCGGCTCGCAACCGCTCGTTGAACTCACCGATCGCGGCCATCTCCGCCTCGGTGGCCGAGCCGGTCGTGTCGTCGAGTACGGAGATCAGGTACTGCGCCATCGGTTCCTCTTTCACTCTCGCCGGCCGCGGGCCGGGCCGCCGTCACCCCGGCTACGAACGCCGCCACCGCGATCCGACAGCCCCGACGAGGTCGATCACGCAATTCTCGTACGTGGCACGTCAAAGCTCTCGTCGTCGTCATGGCCCGGTTATGCGTAGCGTGCATAACCGACAGTCACTGAGCAGATTGAATGAGTGAGTGATCGCGGCATCGAGGCCAAGCAGGTGTGCGCGTTGCGGCGCCAACCTGGCTGCCGACAACGGCTCGGGACGGTGCGCTCCCTGTCAACGAGCGGAGCGGGACCGCATCGTCGCTGCTCCCGACGTTCCACCCAGCTTCTGGTCCCATGAACCGCTTCGCCATGCGCTTGCGGATCGGCACCTCGGTCGCGTTGTCCGCGCCTACCGTCACCATCCCTATCACGGGCGACAGCCGCTGCCTCAAACCACTGTCGCCGGCTGGTTCGGGATTACGCAGGCGCAACTGAGCCGCATCGAGAACGGACCGGAGGTGGTGCACCTCGACCGACTGGCGCATTGGGCCCGCGTGCTGCGGATACCCGCGCACACCTTGTGGTTCCGACTACCGGCCGCACCAGGCGACACCCCGCTGCCGGCCGATGTCGTGGAGGTGGGTCCTCAACTGATCCGCGCACTCCGGTCCGCAGATCGTCAGGTCGGCGGCAAGAACCTCTACAGCACCGTACTGACGCACCTTGCCGCCTTCTCCGGGCCGGCGGGTCCTCCTGCCATGTCCCCACAGGTACTCATGGCGACCGCCGCCCTGCGCGAGATGGCCGGTTGGATGGCGCACGATTCCGGGGACAGCACGACGAGTAGACGGCATTTCCTTGACGCCTTGGCGCTCGCCGTCGACAGCAGAGACGCGCTGCTGGTGGCGCAGGTGCACGGAAGCCTGAGCCACCTCGCCTGCCACAGCGGAAACGCGGAGGCCGCGATCTCACATGCCAGGGACGGGCTCGGGGCTGTCGCTCAAGAGGAGGCCGGTGCTCTGATACGCGCCCGTCTTTTCGCCTTGCAGGCACGCGGCCTCGCCGCAGCGGGTCTCATCGCCGACTGCCATGCTTCCCTTCAGCGGGCTGAGTCCGCCTTCGCGGAGGCGGCACCTGCACCCACCGAATGGCTGAGTCCATTCGACCGCACCTCGTTCGATATCGAGTCGGCGCGCTGCCTGCTTCGCCTCGGTGACGTCACGGCCGCTCTTCGCATCCTCAACGGCAACGTCGCCGAGCGGCCGGGCGGCCGGGTGCGGAGTCAGGCGCTCGCCCGGATGCTCCTGGCCACCGCGCTCGTCGGGCAGGCCCGGATCGAGGAGGCGTGCGACCTGACGCACCAGACCGTCGAACTCACCCACGGGCTGGGGTCGGCCGTTGTCCTCGACCAGCTCAGACATCTCGCACTGCTGCTGCGGTCGCATGCCGTCCGGTGCTCGGACGTGCCACAGCTTCTGGACCGGCTTCGCGACGCCATCCGGGAGCGGAGATGGGTGGCGCTGCCGCTGCCGACGGGGTGAGGACGGCCGACAATCGTCGGCATGGCCGACGAGCGTCCCCTGTACGAGCGAGATCCGGCAGCCTGGCAGGACCACCTCGCCGAGGGCAACGCGCGGCAGCCCCGGAAGCGGGTGGGAGCCGACGTACTGCTGCGCAACGGTGACGGCGACATCCTGTTGGTAGACCCGCGCTACAAGCCCGACTGGGACCTGCCGGGCGGCATGGCGGAGGCGAACGAGCCGCCGCACCTGGCCGCCGAGCGAGAGGTACGCGAGGAGTTGGGTCTCGAACTGCGCGTCGGACCGTTGCTGGTCGTGGACTGGGTGGCACCGCACGGCCCCTGGGACGACAGCTTGATGTTCATCTTCGACGGCGGCGCACTGCCTCCCGCCGAGCCGTTGAAACCGGCTGACGGCGAACTGGCCGACGCCCGATTCGTTGCGCTCGATGATGCGCAGGCGCTGCTTCGCCCGTACGTTTGGCATCGGCTGCGTCACGCGGTGGCCGCGCTGAGCGACGGACGCCCGAGGTACCTGACCAACGGAACCACCTGAGACCGTCGTACACATGTTCCATCCACAGCCTGTGGACGCCGAGAGGACCGGATGAGTTACCAGCTCAGCGCCGTGGTCGCCGACGTCGAGCTGCTTCGCGAGCAGACCGCCGACCTGGACCACGCGGTGCTCGCCGCGCTCCGCCAGGACTTCGCGCTGCTGCCGGTCACCCCGCAGCTCGTGCAGGAACTGACCGGCGGGCTGCCTGACTACGCCACCGACGAGCCGCGCGCCGAGCGTCCGTTCCGGCTGGTGCTGTCGCCGCCGCTCGCGGAGGTGCTGGCCCGCTGGTCGAGGATCGGCCCGGTGGCGTACCTGGAGGCGGAGTTCGCGGGCGGCCTGGGCCACCAGTCGGCGGTGGTCTGGCTGGGCGGCGAGGTGAGCTGGGGCCCGCGGTACGACGCCGCGCTGGACCGGCCGCGGACCGAGTGGCCGATCAACACGGCGCTGGCCCGGCTGGGCGCGGAGCCGGGCGCGTGGATCGACCCGTTCGCCGAGCTGGGCCTGCACCTGGAGCGCGACACGGACGGCTGGCTGGCGCACGGCCGCCGCGGACTGTCCGCCGACTACTGGGACGACCTGGCTGAAGAGTGGGAACTACGCCAATCCGACCCGCAGCAGCAACCTCATGGCCCCGGTCCCGTTGGTGACTGGGGGATTGCATGAAACTACGACAATTCGGCTTTATTGCCGCGATGCTTGCTGCCGCGTCCGCAGCCGGCAGCGGCGTTCATCCACAGTGGCCCACCCGCCCGGTCGGCGCCGCCCAGGTGGTGAGTCTGGAGGGCCTGCGCAACGCGGAGTTCGGCGACACCGAGGCGGCCCTGACCCGGCGCGGCGTGCTGCGCGCCGACGAGGAGGCATGCGGGCCCGCGCTTGTGGGGCACGGCTCGGTCAGCCCGATCTTCGTCGACGACCGGCTCGTCCTGCTGTGGCTCGACGACCCGATGAGCACGCCCGAGGGCATCAGCGCCGGCTCACCGGTGGGCGAGGCCCGCGCCGCGTATCCCGGCGCCGTCGACCTGCCGGCACCGCCCGGCAGTCACCGCTTCGCCGGGCTGCTCGCCCGCGAGGGCGACCGTGCGTACCTGTTCCTGCACGACGGCGTCACCGTCCGCGAGATCATCGCCGGGTACGCGGACTGGGCCCGCCGCCTCTTCGACGAGGGCTACGGCCCCTGCTGACGCTCGGCAGCGACCGCCGGGCACAGCCCTCCACCCGGCCGCTTCCGGCGCCTCGGCTCAACGACCCACGCTCGACCAATGGGACGATTTATCAGGTCTGCCGCTTATCGAATAGCGAAGCCCTGAGCTCTGACGCCGGTACGGCCTGATTGGACGATTCTCTGCGCTTCATTTTCATGTGATAATGGCCGCATTGGTGCCCATGACGGGGCCATCTCGATGTCCGCCTACGTGTCGCGCACCGTGATCTGGGGAGGCCATGGACCAGCCCGTCGTTCCAGCCCTCATTCCCGCAGTCATGGCACTCGTAGGGCTGATCGCGGGTCTTGTCGCGCCGATGATTGCGGGGTCGGGAGAGAGTCGACGGCGAAGAAGGGAGGACCAGCGTGCGAGATGTGACGAGATACTGGGACTGTTCGAGGACATCAGCGTCTATCGCGCCTTGACCGAATCGGAATCGGCGGTACGTCGTCGGTTGGTGCTGTCGGCCGCGCGATTGAAGGACCAGGCAGCTCGCGAGGCATGCCTCGGCCTCGCCAATGCGGTGGCGAGATCAGACGCCGACGAGGAAGACATCCTGCGGCAATGGACGGTCATGATCCGAGAGGTCTCCCGCGTCTATCGTTCACATCTTTGAGGACAGCGACATGGCAAATCATGGGGGCAGGGGCAACGAGGATCTTCGGCTCACCGAGGAATTGATGGGGAAAACCGGCCCCGCCACGTCCAAGTCGTCGAACGCTTTGCGACGGAGCCAGTATCTGGTGGGGCCGCCGGAGGCGAACCGGCGCTCCGAGCTGGAACGTACGTTACGCGAGGCCTCGAAGATCTCGATATGCGGAATCGCCAGCCGGAGCGTAGTACTGGCGATGTCAACAGTTGCCGCGGAGGTACGCAAGAGCGAAAAGGACTTCCCGTGGGACAGCCTGCATTACGTCACACCGACGCCGTCAATGATTCTCACCGGGCGCAGCGGAGTCGGGCTCGGGCCGGTCGTACGGGACTGGCAGGCGGCCGTGGACACGATCCGAAACTGCGCTCGTCAGCAGGCGCGGGCGGTCCCCGCCGCCGCTGCCAGGCGGAGCAAAGCATTGCAGTTGCTGGGGATGCGTCACTATTTCTTGGAAATGCTGATGCACGTCACCGTCCGCAGTACAGGCCGTAAAGAGTTCTGGTTGACAATAGGGGCCGGCCATCAGAGCAACGACCTTCCCCTTCTGGTGGTCGAGGAGACGGACGACAACTATCCCATTCTAGATGACATGCACAGCCGATTGATCGAAGGCTGCGAAGAGCTGGCGATCCGGCAGGTGCGCTGTGACCTGATCGAAGCGAGCGATGTGAACGGCCCCCCACCGCCGGGAGGCCGGCACGACGAGAAGACGCCTTACCTCGTCGTACACGGCCTCGAGCCGTACGGGACCGGCGGGCAGGCCCGTCCCGCCTGCATGCCAGTGGCGGCCGTGATGATCCGCGCGAACACCAACCGCGGCCCGGTCGTCATGCTCAGGCAGCGCAACGAGTTCTCGGACACCGACTCCTTCGGAAAATACTCGCTCATCACCAGCAGGCTCCTTGAGGAGGACCTGGCTACCGCACTGGGAGTTCCGGTATTCGCCGACCGGCACGTGGATGCCGCCACCGACGCGATGTGGCAGGCAACCAGAACCGATGGCCCGCTCGGGGTCCCGGTGAAGGCGTTCATACGCGCAGCGCAGCGGGAGTTGTTCATCTGCTGCGGCCTCGATGCCCCGGAGAGCCGATTCCAGTTCCACGGATACCAGGTCGTTTCCACGGCGGACGGCTCACAACTCGGCTTCGCCGTGTTCGAGTTGGTGCTCAACCGGCATGAGCCATTCGACGAACTCGTCGCAGCCGAGGACTGGGACCGGGAGGAGAACCTCCTCGTGGTCAGCCAGTCCGACCTGTACACCGAGGCGTATACTGATCGTTTGAATCGTCTGTTGACGCAGCGCGAGGGATGGTTCCGCACCACCATTCTGGCTCGCCCAATTGCCGCCAGTCACTGACCACGCCGACCTATCCGAAAACACAAGCCAACGAAACAGATCGATATTCTTCGAGCGAGGACCGATGTGGCTTCGAGATGAGGCGTCGACGATTCGACGCCGGGCACCGAATGATCTTCCCCAAGCAGTGATCGGTCTCGTCATGGTGCCCGCCGACGACCCGGAGCTGGTACTGGTCGGCATTCGGAGCAGTGAGGGGAACGTCCGCCATCCAGGAGTCGTGAGCATCCCCACCATGCGCGTGCCGGCAGAGTGGGCGATCCAGGAGACCGGAGTCATCAGGAGCGGCGAGACGAGGCAACTCGAAGGAGCGGAGGGCACCTTCGGCAGGACGCGGTCGACGTCGACAGCAGCCGGCTACGCCGTCGAAGCCCTCCTCTCGAAGAAGGTCCTCGACGGCTCCCTCCTCGACACCGGCTACACATCCGGACGATGCGCCTTCCGGCTGGCGATGCGAAGCGACGTCGACGACCCGACCGGCCAGGACGGGAGCATCGAAGACACTCTGATGCTCACCGTCCTGGCAATCTGCGACTTCGGTGCCGATGCGCTGCGCGGCCGCAGTCACAGTTATTCCCAGCTCGAGTTCGTCAGGTCGTCGGATCTGGTGAAGGCCTGGCGACAACGGGACGGCCAACTGCTGTTCCCGGCGGCCAACCCGCTCGAGGTGTGCATTCGCGGACTCTGCGTCGAGTCAGCGGTACGGCTGCTCGACTCGCCTGCGGTGATACGCGCCATGAGCGCGACAGGCTTCGGGCCCGGCGTGCGGTGACAGGCGCGGCGACGCTGGCCGCACCGACGGCTCCTTCGTGACGGGATGCGAGAACGCCCGGTGCGATCCTCGCGGATCGACCCGGGCGTTCTCGCATTTCACGAGCGGTGGCGGCGGGATTTGAACCCGCGGAGGGCGTAAACCCTCACACGCTTTCGAGGCGTGCTCCTTAGGCCACTCGGACACGCCACCGCCGACGAGGGTACAGGACCGCCGGCTTGGACGCCGAACCGGTATCCCTCGGCCCGGCCTGGCAGGATCTTTGCCATGAGTACGCACATCGGCGCTGAGCCGGGAGAGATCGCCGAGCGGGTCCTGATGCCGGGCGACCCGCTGCGGGCCAAGTGGATCGCGGAGACCTACCTGGAGGGGGCCCGCTGCTACACGACGGTGCGCGGCATGCTGGGCTTCACCGGCCGGTGGAACGGTGTCGACGTGTCCGTCCAGGGCTCCGGCATGGGCATGCCGTCCGCCTCGATCTACGCCCACGAGCTGGTAAACGAGTACGGCGTGAAGTCGCTGATCCGGGTCGGCTCCTGCGGTGCCCTGACCGAGGATCTGCAACTGCGGGACGTGGTGGCGGCGATCGGCTCGTCCACCGACTCGAACATGAACCGGATGCGCTTCGACGGGCTGATCGACTACGCCCCGGTGGCCGACTTCGGGCTGCTGCGTACCTCGGTCGAGGTGGCCGAGCGGCGCGGCATCAGCATGCGGGTGGGGCCGATCCTGGCGGCGGACGCCTTCTACACGGACCGGCCCGACCTGTACGACAGGCTGGCCGACTACGGCGTGCTGGCGGTGGAGATGGAGTCGGCGGCGCTCTACACGATCGCGGCGCGCTTCAAGGCCCGCGCGCTGACCATCCTGACCGTCAGCGATCACATCAAGACCGGCGAGAAGACCACGTCGCAGGAGCGTGAGCAGACGTTCGGCCAGATGGTCGAGATCGCGCTGGACACCATCATCGCCTGACCTGATCGATCCAGGGCCGCCCCGTCACCGCTCGGTGGCGGGGCGGCTGCGCGTTACCCGGGTCACAAAAATAAATACGACCGGTCGTGCTTGTTTCCCCTAGGCTGATCGCATGACCTCCGACGGCCGCGTCGCCCGCGGCGACCGCACCCGCACCGCGGTGCTGGACACCGCCGTGGCGCTGGCGACCGAGGTCGGCCTGCACGGCCTGTCCCTGGCCCAGCTCGCCGACCGGCTGGAGGTGAGCAAGTCCGGCCTCTTCGCGCACTGGCGCTCCAAGGAGGCACTACAACTCGCCACAGTCGACCGGGCCGTGGCGCAGTGGCAGGAGCGGATCGTCGCCCCCGCTCTGAGCGCGCCACGAGGCGTACGCCGGCTGCGCGCGCTGCACGAGGCCCGGATCGACTTCTACGCCGCCCGGGTGCTGCCCGGCGGCTGCTTCTTCGCCAACACCGAGTTCGAGTACAACGCCCGTCCCGGCCCGGTCCGGGACCGGCTCGCCGAGGCGTTCGCCAGGTGGACCGCACTGCTGGAGCGCCTCGTGCAGGAGGCGGTCGACCTCGGCGAACTCCCCGCCGACCTGGACGTGCCGCTGCTCGCGTACGAGATCGACGCGCTGGGGATCAGCGCGGTGATGCGGTCCCGGCTGCTCGACCCGGACGCCACCTACCGGCACGCCCGCCAGGGCCTGCTGACCCGGCTGCGGGCGCTCTGCCCGGATCCGACCCTGCTACCGGAAGGCCAGTCATGAGCCACGCCACCGCTGACCGGCAGGTCGCCGAGTTCGGGCACGTCGAGCACGTGCCGGTGCACTTCGACGACCTCGACGCCATGGGCATCCTGCACAACGCCCGCTACGCCGTGCTGCTGGAACGCGCCCTGACGCCCTACTGGGCCGAGCGCGGCGTCGCCTTCCGGGGCGACGTGCACGCCACCCCCGACGTGTTCCACGCGGTCCGTGAGTTCACCATCACCTACCAGGCGCCGGTCGTCGGCGTCGGCACGGTGGCTGTGCACTTCTGGCTCGAACACTTCGGCACCAGCAGCGCCCGCTACGCCTTCGAGTTCCGCTCGGTGGACGGCGCGACCGTGCACGCCACCGGCACCCGGTCGATCGTCCGGCTGGACCCGGCCACGCTGCGCCCGACCGCCTGGACCGAGGTCGGCCGAGCGGTCGCCGCGACGCTGCTGCGCCCCGCCCCGGCCGACGCCTGAGACCGGAAATCCTCAGCGGAAGAAGGCGCGCAGCACCGCCGCGCTCTCGCGCTCCAGCACGCCGCCGTACACCTCGGGGCGGTGCGTGACGCGGCGGTCGCGCAGCACGTCCCAGAGCGACCCGACCGCGCCCGTCTTGGGTTCCCAGGCGCCGAACACCACTGTCGAGACGCGGGCCAGCGCGATCGCCCCGGCGCACATGGTGCACGGTTCCAGCGTCACCACGAGCGTGCAGTCGTCCAGCCGCCAGCGGCCCAGCCGCTGCGCGGCCCGGCGCAACGCCAGCACCTCGGCGTGCGCGGTCGGGTCGCCGGTCAGCTCCCGCTCGTTGCGTCCGATCGCCAGCTCGGCGCCGTCGGGTCCGTAGAGCACCGCGCCGACCGGCACGTCGTCGGCGTCGGGGGTCGCATCGTCCGGGCCGGTCACCGCGACCTCCAGGGCCCGGCGCATCCACAGCTCGTGCCGCTGCCGGCGGCCGATCGCGCCCGGGTCGGCGAGCGCCTCGTCGGCGCCCGGACCGACGCGCCCGGCCCGGCCGGGGGTGGGCTGCCCCGGGCGTACGGTCTCCAGCGCCGGATCTGTCGCGTCGGCCGGTTCGGCGGCGCCGGGCGTCAGGGACTCCCCGGGCTCAGACCTCACGCAGCTCCTCGACCTCGTCCGCGCAGCCGAGCACCTGGCAGATCTCGGCTGTCACGTCGGCCGGCATGGAGCCCTCGTGCGCGCAGAGCGCCAGCAGCTTCTGCGCCGGGATGCCCAGGTCGGCGAGGAGGTCGGCGTCACCGACCGGGTCGGCCTCCGGGTCGACAGCGGGTTGCTCGGTGTCGTCGTCGCCGCCGGAGGCGCGCGGCTCGTCGACCTCCTCCAGCCCGGTCACCGAGGTCTTCAGGTCGCCGACGAGCAGCGCGCCCAGCCGGGACTCCTCCGCGTACGCCGAGTCCGAGCCGAAGACCCGCAGGTCCTCCCCCTCGTCCAGGCGCAGGATGACCAGGTACGTGTCGTCGGCCTCGACGAACAGCAGCGAGAGGTCGGCGTCCGGCTCGACGTCGCGCAGCCGGTCGGCGACCTCCTCGATGTCGGTGACGCCCCGCAGGCTCACCTCACCGGCGGTCCAGCCGCCGTCGACGCGCGCCACGGCAGCAGCGAAGTACGACACGGTCCCCCCAAATCAGCCTCGGCAGCACGCCGACACGTCACGCGATGCACGTTAACCGGTCGGGTCGGCAGGCGAGCGGTCAACGCCCCGTATGGGCCGGCCGTTCCTGAAGAGAAAGCCGATCAGCCGACGACGCGCCGGCGGGTGGCGATGAGTTGGCGCAGCCGCTCGGTGCGGGCCCGCTGCGGCCGCTGGCGCTGCTGTACCGCACGGGCACCGGCCAACTCGGCGAGGAGTTGCAGGCGTCGGCGGCTCCGATCGGGGTCGAGCCGCGGCGGTGTGGTCCAGGCCATACCGCGAGCGTGGACCGTCCTCAGGCGTACGTCAAGGTGGCCTTCGCTACGCAGCGAAACCGGCACCGAAGGTCACCAGAGCGGCCAGTCCCCGGTCTGCGCCCACCGCATCGCGACTATCGCTGCGGCGATGCTCCAGCCACCCGCGGTGACGATCGCCACGCCCGTCGCCACCCCCCGGTCGCCGTGGCGGACCAGCACCGCGGCGGCCAGCCAGGCCAGGCCGCCAGCCAGCAGCGTCCACCAGGCGTAACCGGCGACGCCGCCGCCGACCAGCCCGAACAACAGCAACCAGGCGAACGCGACCAGCGCACCGACAGCGACGCCGGCGCCGGTGATCGGGTACGGCTCGCGGTAGCTGGGCCGCATCGACGTGCTCGACGGGAACAGCCCCGAGGGCGTACGCGGTGGCGGGAACGCCCCCGGACCGGTCCCCTCGGGTCCGCCGTGCCACCCGTGCGTCACCGCCGCCCCCTTTCCCGGACCGTCCGTCCCGCTTCAGCTTTCGTCCCTACGGTAGTGGTCTGTCAGGATGACCGGATGCGCTCGCCATCGATCGGACGCCGCACGCGACCGGCGTACCCGGTCCTGCTGCTCGTCGCGGCGCTCGCCGCCGGGTGCGGCGCCCCTACCGGGCGCGCCGACAGGTGGCAGGAACCGAGTCCGATCGCGACGGCGGCGCAGCCCGCCGACCCCGCCCCGCCGGTCGCCTCCTCGTCCGCCACGCCGTCGCCGGCGCGCACCGACGTGAAGCGGGTCTTCCCGGTGCGGGCCGGCAACGTCGACTACCACCCGACGCACGGCGGCTACCCCGGCACCGACGTGTTCGCCGACTGCGGCGAACCGGTGGTGGCGGTCACCGACGGCGTGGTGCTGGAGGTGAGCCGCGTCGACCGGTTCGACAAGCGCGGGCCGCTGGGCCCGAACAACGGCGGGCTCTCCGTCTCGCTGCTCGGCGACGACGGGGTGCGCTACTACGGCTCGCACCTGAGCGCGATCACCGCGGGTGTCGACGCCGGGGTACGGGTGCGTGCCGGGCAGCAGCTCGGCGAGGTGGGCCGTACGGGCAACGCCAACAACGTCTGCCACCTGCACTTCGGGCTCTCCCCGAAGTGCACGGGCGCGGACGACTGGTGGATCCGCCGGGGCGTGGTCTGGCCGGCGCCGTACCTGAACTCGTGGCGCAAGGGCGGCAACCGCTCGCCGGTCGCCGAGGTCACCGCCTGGCAGCGCAAGCACGGCTGCCCGGCCTCGCCCGGCCGGTCCACCCGCAGCGGCTGACCGACTCGCGGTTGCGGGGCCACGCGGCGGACGGCGTATGCGCGTAGGTTCCAGGACATGAGTGCCCGGGATCCCCTCGCCGACCTGCGCCGGATCGCGTTCCTGCTGGAACGGGCGAACGAGGCCACGTACCGGGTCCGGGCGTTCCGGTCGGCGGCGAAGACGCTCGGCGCGCTGCCCGCCGCCGAGGTGGCCGAGCGGGCCCGCACCGGCAAGCTGACCGAGCTGTCCGGCGTCGGTGACGTCACCGCCCGCTGCGTGGCCGAGTCGCTGGCCGGCGAGGAACCGGTCTACCTGCGCCGCCTGCTGGCGACCGAGGGCACCGACCTGGACGAGGCGGCGGCAAAGCTGCGGGACGCGCTGCGCGGCGACTGCCACACCCACTCGGACTGGTCCGACGGCGGCTCACCGATCGAGGAGATGGCGCTGGCGGCGGTCGAGCTGGGCCACGAGTACATGGTGCTCACCGACCACTCGCCGCGGCTGACTGTGGCCCGGGGCCTGACCGCGGAGCGGCTGCGCAAGCAGCTCGACCACGTCGCCGCCGTCAACGAGGCGCTGCCGAAGGGCTTCCGCCTCCTCACCGGCATCGAGGTGGACATCCTCGCCGACGGCTCGCTCGACCAGGACGAGGACCTGCTGGCGCGCCTCGACGTGGTGGTCGGTTCGGTGCACAGCGGCCTCAACGACGACCGGGCGAAGATGACCCGCCGGATGCTGACCGCGATCGCGAACCCGCACCTGGACATCCTCGGCCACTGCACCGGCCGGATGGTCTCCTCCCGGCCCGCCGGGGTGACCGGGCCGGGTGACCGGGGGCACCGGGCGCGTACCCGTAAGGAGAGCGAGTTCGACGCGGACGCCGTCTTCGCCGCCTGTGCCGAGCACGACGTGGCCGTCGAGATCAACTCCCGGCCGGAGCGGCAGGACCCGCCGAAGCGGCTGATCCGCCTCGCGCTGGAGGCCGGGTGCCGGTTCGCCATCGACACCGACGCGCACGCGCCGGGCCAGCTCGACTGGCAGCGCTTCGGCTGCGAGCGGGCCGCGCTGTGCGGCGTACCGGCGAAGCGGGTGGTGAACACCTGGACGGCCGACCGCCTGGTGAAGTGGACGGCCGGCCGTAGCTGAACGTCAGCCCCGGGTGGCCGGCTCGACGGCGCGGACTGCGGGCGCCACCGCCTCCGGGCGTGGGCGACGCCGCCCGAACAGGCCCTGGGCGACCGCCACGCCGACGAGCACCACGAACGCGCCGACCGGCTGGTGCCAGTTCATCCGCTCGCCGAGCACCACCGCGCCGACGAGCACCGCGAACACCGGGATCAGGTACGTCACGGTGGACGCCGTGCTCGCCCCGGCCAGCCGGATGTTGCGCATGTTGATCACGAAGGCGAGCCCGGTGCCGAGCGCGCCGAGCGCCAGCACGCTCGCGATCACGCGCGGGGAGAGGCCGGTCGGCGACGGCGGCGTGCCGACGAACGGCGCGACGAGCGCGAGCTGCGCGGTCGCCACCAGCAGCTGGGCGGCCGACAGCGACAGCCCGGAGTACGCGCTGCCCGCGACGAACTTCTTCTGGTACGGGATCGCCAGCCCGTAGCAGGCCGCCGCGCCGAAGCACATGAGCTGGCCGACGAAGTGGGCGCCGCCCACGCCCTCCCAGACGCCGAGCACCACGAGCACGCCGGCGAAGCCCAGCCCCAGCCCGACCGCACGCCGGACGGTCAGCCGCTCGGTGCGGAACACCAGCACCGCCAGCGGCAGCACGATCAGCGGCGTGGTGGCGTTCCAGATGCCCGCGAGCATCGACTCGACCCGCTGCTCGCCGTAGCCGAACAGCGTGAACGGCACCGCGACGCCGAACGCGGCCACCACGAGCATGTGCGCCCAGACCCGGGGGTCGCGGGGTAGCCGGTCGCGCAGCACGGCAAGCACCACGAGCAGCGTCAGCGCACCGGTGGCCACCCGGTAGAGGGTGAGGTGCACGGGGTGCAGCTCGGTGACACCGACCTTGATGAACAGGAAGCTGGAACCCCAGATGGCGGCGAGCGCGACGAACCCGGGCAGCCAGCTCCGCGCCGGCGCGCGGTCAGGAGTGATCTCGACGTTCACCCCTGACACTCTGCCGCAGAGGTACGACGAAGTCGCGCGGTATTCCGGATGCGGGGTCACGTAGGGTCGCCTCGTGGGACGAATCGATGACCTCGCCAACCGGTACGTGGCCGAGTGGGCCCCGCTGAGCCCGACCGGCGCCACCTACGTCGGCATCGCCGGCTACGACGACCAGCTCGACGACCTGTCGCCCGAGGGTTACGCGGCGCGCGCCGACCTGGCCCGCCGCACGCTCGGCGAACTCGACGTGACCGAGGCGGAGACCGAGGCGGAGCGGACCGCCCAGGAGGCCATGCAGGAGCGCCTCGGCCTGGAGCTGGCCCGCTACGACGCAGGCGAGACCGGCAGCGAGGTCAACGTGATCGCGAGCGGGCTGCACGAGATCCGGATGGTCTTCGACCTCATGCCGACCGACGGCGAACAGGCCCGGGCGAACGTGGCCGCACGGCTCAACCGCTTCGCGTCCGCGCTGGACGGCTACAAGCGCACGCTGCGCGAGGCCGCCGCGGCGGGACGGGTCAGCTCGCGGGTGCAGCTCGTCGAGGTCGCCAAGCAGTGCGACGTCTGGGTCGACCCGGAGGGCGACAACTTCTTCCACGGGCTGGTCGAGCGGATCGACGCGGACGGCGCGCTCGGCGCGGAGCTGCGCAAGGGCGCCGCCGCAGCGACCGCCGCCACCGCCGAGTTCGGGCAGTTCCTGCGCACCGAGCTGGCGCCGGTGGGCCGGGAGAAGCAGGCCGCCGGGCGGGAGCGCTACGAGCTGGCCTCGCAGTACTTCCTCGGCGCGAAGGTCGATCTGGACGAGACGTACGCCTGGGGTTTCGCCGAGCTGGCCCGGCTGGAGGCCGAGATGCGCGCGGTGGCCGCGCGGATCGCCGGGCGCGGCGCCTCGGTCGACGACGCGGTACGCGCGCTCGACGCCGACCCGGCGCGGACGGTACGCGGCAAGGAGGCGTTCCGGGACTGGATGCAGGCGCTCGCCGACAGGGCGATCACCGAGCTGAACGGCACCCACTTCGACATCCCCGAGCAGGTGCGCCGGATCGAGTGCTGCCTCGCGCCGACGAGCGACGGCGCCATCTACTACACCGGCCCGAGCGAGGACTTCTCCCGGCCGGGACGGATGTGGTGGGCGGTGCCGCAGGGCATCACCGACTTCTCCACCTGGCGGGAGGTGACCACCGTCTACCACGAGGGCGTGCCGGGTCACCACCTCCAGGTCGCCCAGACCGCCGTCCGGGCCGACCTGCTCAACCGCTGGCAGCGGCTGCTGTGCTGGGTCTCCGGGCACGGTGAGGGCTGGGCGCTCTACTCCGAGCGGCTGATGGACGAGCTGGGCTACCTCGACGACCCGGGTGACCGGCTCGGCATGCTCGACGGGCAGGCGCTGCGCGCGGCCCGGGTCATCGTGGACATCGGCATGCACCTGGAGCTGGAGATCCCGAAGGACAACCCGTTCGGCTTCCACCCGGGCGAGCGGTGGACGCCGGAGCTGGGCTGGGAGTTCATGCGGGCGCACTGCCGGGTGCCGGACGAGAACCTGCGCTTCGAGCTGAACCGCTACCTGGGCTGGCCCGGTCAGGCCCCGTCGTACAAGGTGGGCGAGCGGATCTGGTTGCAGGCCCGCGAGGACGCGAAGGCCCGCAAGGGCGCCGACTTCGACCTCAAGGAGTTCCACCGCCAGGCGCTCGACCTGGGCTCGCTGGGGCTGGACCCGCTGCGCAAGGCGCTGGCCCGGCTCTGAGCCGGTTGCGGGTGCCGACGGGGAGTCCCGCCGGCACCCGCCGGGTCAGGCGCCGAGCGTCAGCCGCAACGTCGGCCGGCCGGTGAGCGTGTTGCTGGTGACGTACGCCAGGTCGATGACCGGGTCGGTGAACGTCACCGGGATGGGGAGCGTGACCGGCAGGCCGTCCGGGAACGGCAGGTCCGGCGTCAGCGTCAGCTTGATACCGGCGAGCTTGCCGACGAACCGGGTGCAGTAGAACGCGACGTCGTCGCGGACCGTGAGGCGGTCGGTCGCGTACCGCTGGGTGCGGCCCCTGGGACCGTCGGCGACCAGCAGGAAGTCGTCGGTCACCGCCTCCTTCATGCTGAACTTCAGCACCTTGAGCGCACCCTGCTCGGTCTGGAGGTCGGTGATCCCCTCGAACCGCAGCCCGGTCATGGTCACCTTGGAGCCGGTGAGCTTCGACGGCGTCTGGCCCACCTTCGGCAGGCTCGGGTCGGCGGCGATACGCGGCAGGGGCTTGCCGGGTTCCACTTTGCCGGGCTTCGCCGGGTCCACCTTGCCGGGCTTGCCCGGCGCCGGGCACTCGGTCGATCCGGGCCGGGTCGCCGGCTTGCTCGTCGGGGCCGCCGATCCGCTCGCGGTCGGTGTGGGCGACGGCGTCTCGCTCTTCTTGCTGCTGCCCTTGAACAGGTCACCGATCCCCTCGAAGAAGTCGGTGATGATGTTGCCCTCCCGTGTCGGGCTCGCGCTCGGCGACGGGGTGGGCGTCGCCGTGGGCGCGCTCGCGCCGGGCGTCGGCGTGGCGGGCTTCGACGGGCAGGCGCTGGCGGCGGGTTTGCTCGGGGCGGCGGCCTGCACCGCTCGGGGCTGTACGGCGAGGCCGGCGGTGGCGAGGCCGAGCACCACGAGGACGATGCCGAAGGCGCGCGGGTCCGCCGAACGCCCCGCCCACTCCGGCGGGCCGCCGTCGGATCCGGCCGCCTGCCCGTTCACCGACTGCCGAGGGACCGGCCGCTCCCCGCCCGGCCGCTCGGCAGTCGGCTGCTCGACGGCCGGCCGTACGCCGGCCGGCACCTCGACGGTCGGCCGCTCGTCCGCGGGCTGCGTGTCCTCGGGCCGCGTGTCCACGGGCTGTGCGTCCTCGGCGGTGCCGGGCTCGGCGTCCGCAGCGGTGCCGGGTTCGGCGTCCGCCTCGGCGTCGCGCTCGTCGGCGGCCGCACCGGCGGGACCGGCCGGAGGGGTCGGCACCCAGGCGAACGCGAGCGCGCTGCCCACGATGCCGAGCAGCAGGCCGACGAAGAAGCCGCCGAGGTTGAGCCCGATCAGGGAGTAGACGGTCGTGATCGCCGCGACGATCGAGTAGAACAGCCGCTGCGGCGGGCTGAGCCAGAGCAGCACCCCGCAGGTCACGAGGATGCCCGGGATCAGCAGCGAGAGCAGGCCGGTGGCGCCGCTGCTGAAGCTCAGGCCGTTGAGGGTCAACCGGGTGGAGGCGAGCATCTCCACCCCGGCCAGGATGATGAACAGGCCGCCCCAGAACGGCCGGCTCCGCTGCCAGCGGCGGAAGGTACGCCATGCCCGGGCCGCGGTGCCGAGCCGGGCGTGGGACGGGTCGACGGTTGTCACGTACTCCTCCTGGCGGAGCGGGGACGGGATCGATCGGGCGGGCCCGCGGTGGTCGGCCACCGCGGGCCGTGCTCAGCTCAGAAGCACTCCTTGCCCTTGGCGTCGTCGCCCACGTTGACCTTGAGGCGGAGCCCGACCAGGTTGAACGTCGAGGAAGTGGTGTAGCGGGAGACCTGCTTCAGGTCACGGATGGTGACCCGGTCGGAGTTCTGGCCGAACGAGCCGCGCTGCGCCGTCGGGTTGAGGTCGCTGGCGTCGCGTCCGATCTTGATGTTGGTGAAGGTCGCGTTGCCCTCGAGCGAGTCCATCGCGATCACGAGGTCCTTGGCCCGGGCGGGGTCCTTGCCCTCACCGGCGTTGATGGTGAGCACCACCGGCAGGCCGGGCAGGTCGGCGCGGACGGACTGGCAGAGCTTGTACAGCTCGGCGCTGCTGATCTCGGCCATCGCGACCGGGCGGGTCGCGCCGGCCTTCCCGTCCTCGCCCTTCTCGCGGACGATGCCGCCGTACTGCTTGAAGCCCTCACCCTCCAGGCGGTCGGCGCCGATCTTGAACGTCTGCCCGGACACGGTGATGTCGGAGGCGATGGCGCCGGTCGACATGCCGAACAGGATGGCACCGGCGGCGGCCGTGGTGGGCACGATCATGGCGGCGAACCGCCGCCACCGGGTACGACCCTGGTTGTCGAGCCGATTCTGCACGGGGTTCCTCCTCGAACGAATGTGCGCGGCGGCCGGTGGGGAACCGGTGGCCCGCGCCGGGCCCGTCCTCTGTTACCGACGGGTAACGATCGAGCCTGATCGTGCACCCGATGCGGTGCAGCTCACAACCCCCTGATTACCCGGCGGTAACACCGGGTTGAGACAGAGAGGTGACCAGGCGTCACGAAATCCCTGCCCAGGCAGGGCGTGGAGGGCGAAATGTCGCGGCAAACCGGGCATAGATGACGGTGAGCGCGACGGAAAGTCACCGGACATCTCGCCGTTACAATCGAGTAACGAATGTAAAGTAGGTTCGCCCGCATGGGAGATCTTGACGACGGAGGGGTGGGCCGCATCGCGGCCCACCCCTCCGTCGTGCTTCCGGCGTACCGGTCAGCGGCGCTCCACCTCACCGGCGCCCGAACGCTGGGCCGGCACCGACGGATCGTCGGACCGCCAGTTCGTCGACGCCGGCGGGATCTCGTCGTCGAGCGGGCCACCCACGGGCTCCTGGTCCACGCGGGTAGGCGTCGGGTCGGAGGTCGGCGCGTCCGCGCGGTGCCGGGCGCTGCCGTCACCCTTGGGCCGGGTCACCAGCCACACGCCCGCGATCAGGGCGATCAGGCCGAGCACGCCGGCGATGATCGGACCCCAGACACTGATCAGGCCGATCTTGAAACGGTTGTCCTTCACCGTCTCGACGCTGCGGCTGATCGTGGCGTCGTTGTAGTTGAAGTCCGCGTCCAGCAGCACGGTCGGGGCGCCGGTGTCCGGGCGCAGCTCCTTGTACTGCTGCTCGCGGACCTTGACGTAGGCGCCGGTCACCGGGTCGACCCAGAGCGTACGGGTGTTGCTGTAGACGACCTGGCCGCTGGTCGCGCCGGGCGCGAACTTGCCCAGCAGCGTCTTGACGCTGTCCTCCGGGGTGTTCAGCGGCTCGTTCTCGATCCGCTGCTCGAAGCGGTACGTCTCGACGCCCTTGATCTTCTCCGTGCCGGTGAACCGCGCCGGGGCCGTCTTCTTCAGGTCACGGTCGAACACCTGGTAGTCACGCTTGCCGGTGCCGAACGGGAACTTGTAGATCTGGCCCGAGTAGCGCACGTTGCCGACCGGGGTCTGCTGCGCGCCGGACTCGTTGAGCCACTGCTCGTCCCACGGCGCCGCCGCGCCGGAGATCCGGTACAGCGCCAGCTCGGTGCTGTACTGGCTGATCACATCCTGGTTGTCGCCGCGCTTGACCGTCTGGAAGACGTTCCAGATGACCGCGTCGCCCTTCAGCTCCTTGGGCAAGCGGTCCTTCGTGTCCTCCGGCTGCGGGATGACCTCGACGCTGGACACGAGGTCGGCCTGCGGCACGTCGATGCTCACGCCGCCGGCTTCGGACTTGATCTGTAGGAACTTCGCGCCCTTCGCCTCCGCGACGGACGTCGTTGGTTCCAGGTCATAGGGCAGCTTGGTCACGGCGGGGGCCACGTAGAACGGCAGCCCGGCCGCGAAGACCAGCAACAAGACACCTAGCCCGAAGAGCGCGGCGCCCACGCGAAGCTTCACTCATCCTCCTGTAACCTGCCGCCCTACGGTCTGTCGTCCGGGGCACCCGATCCTTAGCATTGGCGGGAGGTTACTCCCCAGTCACCTGCAAAAGCGACCCCCTGGATGTCCAGATGTCCACAGCCACCACGCCAACAATCCCGGAGCCACCGGTAACGGGCCGTCTTCCCGCCCTCGACGCGCTGCGAGCGATAGGCGCGGTGGCGGTCGTCGGTCACCACGTCGGCTTCCAGACCGCCGTCACCATGAACACCACGTGGGGCGGCTGGTTGGCGCGCCTGGACGTGGGCGTGGCGATCTTCTTCGTGCTCTCCGGCTTCCTGCTGTTCCGCCCCTGGGCGCTCACCGTCGCCACCGGACGCCCACGGCCCCGCGCCAAGCGGTACTTCTGGCGCCGGGCGCTGCGGATCCTGCCCGCGTACTGGCTGGCGGTGGTGGTCTGTTTCGTCGTCCTGCCCGGCAACCACCCGGTGTCGGCCGGTGACTGGCTGCGCCACCTCACGCTCACCCAGATCTACGGCCCGGGCCAGCTCCGCCACGGGCTCAGCCAGACCTGGAGCCTCGCCACCGAGGTCGTCTTCTACCTGCTCCTGCCGCTGCTCGCGGTGCTCGCCGTGGGCCGGACCTGGCGTCCCGTCCGCACCGTCCTGCTCGCCTCCTCCGGCGCGCTGCTGACCGTCGCGTGGATCGCCATGATGGGCGCCGGCTGGCTCGACGGCGCGCTGCACACCATGTGGTTCCCCTCGTACGGCGCCTGGTTCGGCGGTGGCATGGCGCTGGCCGCGGCGCACGTGGCCCTGCGGACCGGCACCGCGCCGGCCGCCTTCCGCGTGCTCGACGACCTCGCCTCGGCGCCGCTCGCCTGCTGGGGTGCCGCGGTCGCGGTGATGGCGATCGCGACGACGCCGATCGCCGGCCCGCGCGACCTGACCAGCCCGACCGCCGTCGAGTTCGGCACCAAGATGGCGCTCTACCTCCTGATCGCCGTCCTGATCACGATCCCGGTGGCGTTCGGCGGTCCGACCCGGGCGAAGGAGGTCTTCAGCACCGGGTCGGCGCGGTGGATGGGCCACGTGTCGTACGGGCTGTTCCTGTGGCACCCGCTGGTCATCGAGCTGATCTACCTGCTCGAGGACCGGCCGCTGTTCACCGGCGAGTTCGTCAACGTCTTCGCCCTGACCATGGTCTTCGGACTGATGTACGCCGCGGCCAGCTACTACGGCGTCGAGCGCCCTCTCCAGACGCTCGGCACGCAGAGCCGCCGCCGGCCGACCGGGCGCGGACCGGCGGCGGGGGCACCGGCCGTCCCGGCCACCACGCCGGACGTCCCGGCCACCACGCCGGACGTCGCGGCACCCGCCTAGCGGTCACCAGCCGAACACCGAGCGTCATCCGACGACGCCCGGCGGCTCAACGCCGCCGCTCGGGGCATTGCCGGGCGCAGGCCCAGCCCTTAATGTGACGCGCACCGCTAAATTACTTGAGAGTAGGGTTCGCGTGGAGCGTCGCTTCGGCATGCCCGGACACGTGCTGTTCCTCAACTGGCGAGACACTCGCAACCCCGAGGGCGGCGGTTCCGAGGTGTACGTGGAACGGATCGCCGCCGAGCTGGTGGCGCGCGGATTCCGCGCCACCCTGTTCTGTGCCGCGCACCGCGAGGCTCCCGCCGACGAGGTCAACGACGAGGGCATCCGGTTCGTCCGTCGCGGCGGCCGGCACACCGTCTACCTCTGGGCCGCGCTCTGCTACCTGGCCGGGGCGTTCGGCCTCGGCCCGCTCGCCGCGCGCCGGGGCGGCCGGCCGGACATCCTCGTCGACGTCTGCAACGGCCTGCCGTTCCTCTCCCCGCTCTGGGCCCGGCGTCCGGTGGTCAAGCTGATCCACCACGTGCACCGCGAGCAGTGGCCGGTGGTCCTGCCGCAGTGGGCCGCCCGGTTCGGCTGGTGGGTCGAGTCGTCGCTGGCGGTACGTGTCTACCGGCGCTGCCGGTACGTCACCGTGTCCGAGGCGACCCGGCGCGAACTCGCCACCCTCGGCGTACCGCCGGAGCAGGTCTCGGTGGTCTACAACGGCACGCCGGAGCTGCCCCGCACCGACGCCGGGCGCGCACCGTTCCCGCTGCTCGTGACGCTGAACCGGCTGGTGCCGCACAAGCGGGTGGAGGTGGCGCTGCGGGCGGTCGCGGCGCTCGCCGACGAGCTGCCCCAGCTCCGGCTGGTGGTGGCCGGTCAGGGCTGGTGGGAGTCGCACCTGCGCGAGGTCGCCGACGAGCTGGACATCACCGACCGGGTCGACTTCCGGGGCTTCGTGACGGAGGAGGAGAAGGCCGCGCTGCTCGCCTCGGCCTGGGTCGCCCTGACGCCGTCGCTCAAGGAGGGCTGGGGGCTGACGATCGTGGAGGCCGGCGCGGCGGGCACGCCGACAGTGGCGTTCCGGGAGGCGGGCGGCGTCGCGGAGGCGGTGGTCGACGGGCGCACCGGCCTGCTGGCCGACGACATCGACGACTACCTGGCGAAGGTGCGCGCGCTGCTGCACGACGACGAGATGCGTCAGGAGATGGGCGCTCAGGCCCGGCGGCACGCGGCGAACTTCACCTGGCCGGTGGCGGGGGAACGCTTCGCGACCCTGCTGGAGACCGCGGACTCGCCCCGCCGGGTGCAGCGGCGGGGCGACCCGTCCTACCTGTTGCCGTAGACCTCGGGGGCGTACGGGTCCTGCTTCCCGGCCCGCTTGGCCGCCTCCGAGGCGTTACGCGCCTCGGTTGCGGCCTCCTCCGCCGTGGCGGTCGCGGCGGCGGAGAGCCCGCCGAGGGCCAGGACCCCGAGCAACGCCGCCACCAGGCCGGACACGACAAGGGTTAGAGCTCTACGCATGCCATTCCTCCAGTGGTGAGACGTGCGAGCGGACGTTACCACGCAGTAGCTCGCCGGCGTAGGGTCGAAAAGGCGGCAGCCATGACCACCAGAACGGCAGTTCCGCACGCGAGCACGACAAGCCAGCGACCGGATCCGGCTCGCTGCGGCGAGCCCGACGCGGCCGGGTTCCGGTAGAGGCTCAGCGACTCCCCCTCGTACCGGAGGTCGAGACCGGCCAGGACGGCCGGGTCCACTGTGCTCGGCGTACCGTGCTGCACCACCACCCAGCGCACGCCGGTGGCCGAGACCGGCTGTCCCTCGGCGAGCACCCGGCGCACCTCGCGCAGGCGCGGATTCTCGCCCGCCACCGCGACGTCGTCGACCACTAGCGTGTCGTCGGTGAGCACGGTTCCCGGCAGATAGCGGGGCGCCGGGTCCAGCACCACCCGGCCCGGGTTCCACGGATAGGCCCGGTAGGTGGTCAGCGGCAGGGCGAGGATCTCACCCGGGTCGTCCGGCAGGCGCTCGGCGACCGCCTGCCAGTCCGCCGGGTAGCGCACCGGGCTGATCCGGCCGGCCCCGCCGAACGCCAGGTCCGGCATCGCGGCCAACGGCAGGAGCAGCAGCCCGGCCAGCACGATCCCGCCGACCTCCCGGTCGATCCGGGCCACCAGCCGCTCGGCGCCGAGCGCCGCGCACACCACCAGCACGAGGGCGTACGGCGCGAGGAACTTCTGCCCGTCGCGGAGCAGTCCCGCGCCCGGCACGTGCGCCACCGCCCAGCTCAGCGCCGTGTTCCCGCCGGGCAGCACGGCGAGGGCGGCCAGTAGGTACGCGCCGCCGGCCAGCACGCCCAGCCGTACCGCCGCGCCCGCCGGCAGCCGGCGCCGCAGCAGGCCGGCGCCGACCACGGCGAGGACCACGAGCACCAGGGTCGCCAGCGGGGCCGGCGTGCCGGACCGGCTGGCCGGGGTGGCCTGCACGTTCCAGATGCCGCCGGTGCCCGCGAGCGCCACCAGCGGGCCGGCCCAGTTCTCGGCGCGCGCCGCGAACGCCGCCACACCTGCCGGGTCGGACGTGCCGCCCGCGCCGGTCACCAGGGCCGCCACGATCCACGGTGCGTTGAGCAGCGCGACACCGCCCACCGCGACTGCGGAGAGCCGGAGCCGGGCCCGGTCCGCCGTCAGCACCAGCACCGTCGCCAGGGCGATCAGGCCGCCGGTCGGGGTGATCGCGGCGGGCGCGGCGAGCAGCACCACCCGGGCGAGCGCGCCGTCGCGGCCCGCCCGCAGGTCCAGCGCCGCCCGCACCAGCCACGGCAGTGCGGCGTACGCCAGCAGCAGCCCCCACTGCCCGATCAGCAGCCGCTCGGCCAGGTACGGCGTCCACGCGTACGCCACGGCGGCGACGAGTTGCACCGCACGCCGCTCGGTCGGCACCAGCCGTCCGGCGCCCACGGCGGCGAACAGGACCGCACCGGCCAGCGCCACCCGCTGCACCACCCAGCCCGGCACGAGCTGGGTCACCAGCGAGACCAGCGCGTCCATCGGCACCGCCCGGGGCAGGCTCTGCGCCGGGGCCACCAGATCCCAGCTCAGCGGCTGCCGGGGGACGAACACCATGTCGTACCGCAGCGCGTAGCCCGGCGCCGCGAGCGGGGCCAGGATCAACGCGGTGACGACGACCGCCACGAGGTACAGCGGCAGCGCCTCCCGCCACCGCCGGACCGCGGGGCCGCCGCCCTCGGCGGGACGTCCGGTCATTACGGCTTCGGCACCGCCCGGCCGATGGTGATCAGGTTGGTGCACAACCTGACTCCGGGCGTGTTCACGGTCAGCTCGACGGCGGACCCGGCGCCCTCCACCATGAAGAACACGTCGTTCAGCCCGCTCTTGAGCGTGATCTCGCGGGTGGCGTCGCCGAGCTTGAACACCGCCGTCGAGTCACCGGAGCTGACGTAGCCGAAGTGCACCACGTACGGCCACTCGACCAGGTAGCCGTCCATCGGGATCCGGGTGGTCCGGCCACCCTCGGCCAGGTGCCCGCAGCCCTCCACGGTGCCGGGCGCGACCTTGCGTCCCTCGACCACCACCGGACGGATCCGGCCGTTCTCGTCGAACGTCGACGGCTTCTCGCTCATCGTCACGAACGTCGGCCGGCGCTCCGCCGGACGGAAGAAGTGGGACTGGAGGTTGTCCGGCCAGAAGTACCCGGCCACCACCCGGTCCGGCACGATCGTGTCGAAGAAGACGGTCCCCGGTGGTGCGGCGGCCAGCTCGGCCTGCGTGGTGGCCAGGTAGTCCCGCCCGTGCTTGGTGCTCCAGTTGTCGCCGAACCGCGCGGTGCTCCACAGCGTGCCCACGCCGATGGTCGCCAGCAGCACCACCATCGAGACCAGGCCGACGGCGAAGGCGCCCGGCTCCCGCAGCACGGTCGGCAGCGGCCACGCGGACACGTCGTCCTCGTCGTTGTCCTTCATCCCGAGCAGCGCCACCCCGACGCAGATCGCGGCCACCAGCACCACGTCCGCGACGTACCGGGGGACGACGCCGACCAGCGGCCCGAGCGGCCCGCCGAGCCGGGTCACCGCGAACAGCGCCGCGACCAGGCCGAGGTAGCAGGCGAGCAGCAGCCAGGCCCGCCCGGCGGACGGCCGCCGCCGCACGGTGACCACGATCAGCGCCGCGAGCACCGCCCAGGACAGCCACTTCGCGATGTCGTACGGGTCGGACAGCGGCGGCCCGTCACCGGCGTACGTCCAGCGCCACGGCCCGCCCAGCAGGCCCGGCACCACCGTGTCGCCGATCAGGTCGCCGAGGAAGGAGAAGACCTGCCCGACCGAGGTGGGCTCGTCCAGTCCCCGGGCCGGGCGGGTCAGGTAGTACGCCAGGTACGCCCCGGACAGCACGGTGAGCATCAGCCACGCCGGCCAGAACCGCACGACGGTGCTCACCAGGCTGCGCCACGCGCGGCCCTTGGTGAACAGGAACGCGGTCAGCAGGAACAGCAGCGGCACGATGAGCAGCGCCTTGGTGTCGAAGAGCAGGCCGAACACCAGCCAGAACGCGACCAGGACGAGGTGCCGCCTACGGCCGGTGCGCACGTACCGGACCTGGGCCGCCACCGCGAGGACCAGGGCGAGTTGCGGCGGCAGGACGAGCAGCCCGACCAGCCACAGCGACGACACCTCGAGCGTCAGCGGGCTGAACAGGAACAGGCTCAGCGGGACCAGCAGCCCCCAGCCGGGCCGCAGCAGGTCACGGAGCAGCCGGTAGAGGGCGATCCCGACCGCCGCCTGCCCGGCCGCCAGCAGCAGGATCCACGGCCAGCCGGCGAAACCGGCCGCCCGGACCATCAGCCACGCGACCGCCAGCCCGGCCGGCATGAGGTGGTTGTTGAACGTGCCCAGCAGGTAGTCCGGGTCCAGCCGGGTGTCGAGCACCTGCGCGGCGATGACGAACTCGTCCTGCGAGAACCAGCCACGGGCGGCCAGCCCGGCGCGCGACGCGACGGACACGACGATGAGGGCGATCGCGACCGCGCGGACGCGGTCGGCGGCAATCCAGCGACCGATCGGTCCGGGTCCGTCGTCCTCCGCGCCGACGGCTGCCGGATGCGTCTCGGCCGCTGCTTGTGGCATTGACATGGTCGGCAGCCTGCCACACGCTTACACGCCGTGGGGACGGCCGTTCTCCTGATAACGCCCTGCCGCGCCCCCAGGTCGCCACTGCGCGTCCGGTCCGGATAACGTCGCGCGACACGCGTCATGTTGCAGGTGCGCGTACGGCCGGCGGAGACGGGAGCCGAAAATGCGTGCGGACGGGACGACAACGTCGCCGACGGGGACGGACACCCCCGCCCGGGAGACCGGCCGTGCCCGGCAGACGGCGCGGCGGTTCCGGCACCTGACGATCTGCCTCGCGCTCACCGCCCTCGCCTTCCAGCAGGCGCCCGGGCAGGTCGTACCGGACACGAAGGTCGACCTGAACGTCAATCCGGCGGGGTGGCTGCTGCGCTCGCTGCACCTGTGGGATCCCACCGGCACGTTCGGCCAGCTCCAGAACCAGGCGTACGGATATCTCTGGCCGATGGGCCCGTTCTTCCTGCTCGGGACGGAACTGGGCATCGCGCCGTGGATCGTCCAGCGGCTCTGGTGGGCGCTGCTGTTCTGCGTCGCGTACCTCGGTGTGGTGCGGCTGGCGGGCCGGCTCGGCATCGGCAGCCCCGCCGGCCGGATGATCGCCGGTGTCGCGTTCGCGCTGTCCCCGCGCATCCTGACCCAGCTCGGCTGGTCGTCGGTGGAGTCCTGGCCCAGCGCCGTCGCGCCGTGGGTGCTCATCCCGCTCGTGGGACTCGCCCGGGGCGCCCGGCTGCGCCGCGCGGTCGCCGGGTCGGCGGTCGCCGTCGCCTGCGCGGGCGGCGTCAACGCCACAGCCGTCGCCGCCGTGGTGCCGCTCGCCCTGCTCTGGCTCGCCACGCTCCGGCCGTTGCGCCGCCGCGTCACCGCCCTCGCGGCCTGGTGCGGCGCGGTCGCCCTGGCCACCGCGTGGTGGCTGATCCCGCTGCTGGTCCTCGGCCGGTACAGCCCGCCGTTCCTGGACTACATCGAGACCGCCCGCAACACCACCAGCGTCACCGACGCGGTGACGACGCTACGCGGCGCCTCTTACTGGGTCGCGTACCTGGCGTCCCCGTTCGGCGCGAACATCCCGGCCGGCGCCCGGCTGGCCAACGACACGCTGCTTGTGGCGGCCACCCTGGCGGTGGCCGCGCTCGGGGTGCTCGGCCTGTCCCGGCGCGGGATGCCGCACCGCCGGTTCCTCATCACCGGTCTGCTGCTCGGCGTCGCGCTCGTCGGCCTCGGGCACACCGGCGACCTGCCGAACATCCTCGCCGGGCCGCAGCAGCAGTTCCTCGACGGCATCGGCGCCCCGCTGCGCAACGTGCACAAGTTCGACGTGCTGCTGCGCCTGCCGCTGGCGCTCGGCCTGGCGCACCTGGTCAGCCTCGCCGTACGCGCGGCCCGGACCGCCCCCGAGCAGCGTCGTGGCCGGGCCACGGCACGGGCCTGGCTCACCGCCGGCACGGCGATGGTCGCGGTCGCGGGCGTCGCCTCACCGGCGCTCGCCGGTGGCCTCGCCACCCCGGGGGCGGTGAAGGACGTGCCCGGCTACTGGCACGACGCCACCGACTGGCTGGACGCGAACACCGGACGCGGGCGGGTCCTCGTCGTCCCCGGCGCGCGCTTCCCCGCGTACGACTGGGGCAGCACCACCGACGAGATCGCCCAGCCGCTGCTGGACAGCCGGTGGGCGGTCCGCAACGCCATCCCGTTCACCCCGCCCGCCACGATCCGGCTGC
Organism: Micromonospora sp. CNZ286; assembly: GCF_014207755.1. Lineage (NCBI taxonomy): Bacteria > Bacillati > Actinomycetota > Actinomycetes > Micromonosporales > Micromonosporaceae > Micromonospora > Micromonospora sp. CNZ286. The sequence continues at coordinate 6,926,329 of NZ_JACHIZ010000001.1, read as the reverse complement.
TGGACGCGATCGAGTCGACGCTCGCCACCGGCGCCGGTTCGGCGGGCCTGGCCGACCTGCTCGCCCGCTCCGGGATCAGCCACGTCCTGTTCCGCGCCGACCTCGACCACGGCCGCTCGGACACGGCCCGCCCCGCGGTCGTCCGGCAGGCGCTGGAACGCTCGCCCGGCCTGACCCGCGTGGTGTCCTTCGGCCCGGTACGCGGCGGCTCCGACGCCCCTGACGAGTTCCGCGACCAGGGCCTGGACGTGCCCGGACGGGCACTTGAGGTGTACCGGGTGGACCGGCCCGTCCAGCCGGTGGTCGCGTACGACCGCGACGACGTGACCACCGTCGTCGGCGGTCCCGAGTCGCTGCTCGACCTGGCCGCCTCGGGCCAGCTCGGCGCCGCGCCCACGATCCTGGCCGGCGACGCGAAGGCCGGTGAGACCACCGGGCGGGTCGTGATGACCGACGGGCTGCGGAGGCGCGACGTCTCGTTCGGCCGGCTGCGCGACAACTCCTCCCAGACGCTCACCGCCGACGACACCTTCGCGGTGTCCGCGCCCGCGCACGACTACCTGCCCGACTGGGGGCCGGAGTGGTCGACTGTCGCGCGCTTCGAGGGCATCAGCGGGATCCGCGCCTCCACCGCCCGCTCCCAGATCGACGCGACCGGCGGCACCCGGCCCGAATACCAGCCGTACGCGGCGATGGACGGGAACACCGCCACGTCCTGGCGGTCGGCGCCGCACTCGCGCAGCGACAGGCAGTGGATCGAGGTGAACCTCGCGAACCCGACCCGGGTCACCCGGGTGGAGGTCTGGTTCGACCTGAAGGCCGACGCCCTGCCCACCACAGTCACCGTGACCGCCGGGTACGAGAGCCGCACCGTCGAGCAGTTCGGTGACCACATGGTCTTCGAGCTGCCCGGCGTGCACGCCACCCGCAAGGTCGAGGTATCAGTGGACGCCGCGTTCGACCTGCGCCCGTTCGGCAACAAGACGGTCGGCATCACCGAGATCAAGATCCCAGGTGTCCAGACCAGCCGGACCCTCCAGCTGCCCGCCGCCCCCGCCACCGACCAGCCCGCAGGCGTGGTCGTGTCGGCGGCCCCGTCCACGCCCGCCTGCTTCACCGTCGACGGCCGCCCCCGCTGCTCCACCGACGCGATCCGCGGCTCGGAGGACGCCTCCACCATCGACCGCACCTTCACGCTGCCGGTGGCCGGAACGTACGACGCGAAGCTGTGGGCGCGGCCGACGCCCGGCCCGGAGCTGAACGCCGCTCTGGACAAGCTGGTCGCCGACGCTCAGCCGTTGCGCCTCGCGCCGCAGGTCACCGCGTCCTCGACGGCGGTGCCCGACCCGGCCGGCCGGCCCGGCGCGGTCCTCGACGGCGACCCGGCCACGAGCTGGTCACCGGCGCTGAACGACGAGGCGCCGATCCTGCGCCTCACCTGGCTCGAACCGCAGGTCATCAGCCGGATCCGGTTCACCGTCGAGGAGGGGACCGCCGCCACCCGGATCGGCAGCGTCCGGGTGGTCGGCAACGACGGGTTCCGCAGCAACCTGCTCACCAACGACGGCGTGCTCACGCTCGACCCGCCGATGCGGACCGACTCGATCACCATCCAGTTCCTCGACAAGCCGTCCGCCACCAGCACCGACCCGTACGGCCTGCGGCTGCCCGAGCCGCTGCCCATCGCTGTCGGCGAGGTGACGGTGCTGCCCCTCGGCACCACTGTCGCACCCCGCCCGGAGACGCCGCTGAAGCTGGCCTGCGGGTCCGGCCCGACGCTCCAGGTCGGCTCGTCCCGGATCACCACCACGCTCACCGGCACCGTCCGCGACCTGCTGGAGCTGCGCGAGATGCCGGTCACCGCCTGCGGCCGGACCACGCCCAAGCAGCTCGACCTGGGCAGCGGGGAGCACCGCCTCGTCACCACCGCGAGCACGCTCGCCACCGCCACCCGCGTCGCGCTGACGCCACGGACCGCGACGCCCGCCGCGGAGGCCACCGCCGGCGAGATCGAGGTGGGTTCCTGGTCGGCCACCGAGCGGCGGGTACGGGTGTCCGAGCACTCCGTCGACCGGGTGCTCGCGGTGCGGGAGAACACCAACACCGGCTGGCAGGCGACCATCGGCGGCACGACGCTCACCCCGCTCGTGGTGGACGGCTGGCAGCAGGGCTGGATCCTTCCCGCCGGTGTCTCCGGGGACGTGGTGCTGCGCTTCACGCCGGACACCCCGTACCGGATGGGTCTGCTGCTCGGCGGCGTCCTGCTGGCGGTGGTGGTGCTGCTCGCGGTGCTGCCCGATCGCCGGCCCGCCGGGGATCGCGCGGTCGTCGTCGCACCGGCGGCCCGGCGACGGCTCACCCGCTCGCTGCCGCTGCTCGCAGTCGGCGCCGCCGCGCTCGTGCTCCACAGCGGTCTGCTCGGCGCCCTGCTGGTCGCAGCGGGCTTCATGCTCGCCGTACCCGGGCCGCGTCGCCTGCCGTGGACCAGTGACCCCCGGCGGGTCAGGAGGATCGCCCGGGCGGCCGAGACGTGGCTCCCCGGCGCGCTCGTGGCGCTGGCCGGGTGGGTCTATCTGGAATCGGGCGACCGGCACACCGACGTGCTGCCGCAACTCCTGACGGTCGCCGCCCTGGGCGCGCTCTGGCTCTCCACGACCGCCCGCCGACGGCCCGTACGCCGGATCAGGCCCGCCTCGGCGGCGGCCCCGGCCGTGCCGGCCCCCCGGACGCCGGAGCCGGCCGGGCAGCCGACGCCCGTCCCTGCCCTCGCCGCCGCGGCCGTCGCCGCTCCCGCCGCCCTCGCCGGTCCAGGCACGGGTCCGGGCCGATGGCCGGACCTCGACGTCGAGCCGGGTCCGGACCGAGACGCGGACCGCGATACCGAGCCGGGCCCGAGCCCGGGGCCGGACCGCGACGAGCCGGCCACGGACCGGGACGCCGGCCGAGGGCCGGACGGCGAGGCCGAGCCGGATACGAACCTGGACGGTCGCGCCGAGCCCGACTCGGACGGGCGGCCGGCACCGGACGTCGCGCCGGGGCCGGAGGACGGCCCGGCGTCCCGCGTCTCGGAGATCACGTGAGCGAGGGCCGGCCGGGCCCGCAGCCGGCGGACGGCCGGAGGACCGGGCTGGGAGCGGCGGGCGTCGCCGTCACGCTCGCCGGTGTGCTGGTCAACGGCCTGGCCTACCTGGTGCCGGTACTCGCCGCCCGGAAGCTCGACGCGGACGACCTCGGCGCGCTCGCCACCGCCCTCGGCCTCGTGGCCATCGCCGGTGTGCCGGGGCTCGGCCTGCAACTCGCGGTCGCCGTGCACCACGCCCGGCACGGCCCGTCCGACACCCGGCGGCTCACCGTGCTGACCGCCGCCCTCTGCGCGGGGGCACTGCTGGTGGCGACGCCTGTGCTCGTCGCCGCGCTGGACCTGCCGGCGGTGGTACCCGCGCTGCTGGCCGTCACCACGGCCTCGGTGGTGCTCTCGTCGCGCTCGCTCGGCGAACTGCAGGGCGGTCAGCGCTTCCTGCGGCTCGCCGCCGCGATGGCGCTGCTGGCCGCCGCGCGCTACGGCGGGGTGATCGTGGGGCTGCTGCTCGGCGCGGGCCTGACCGGCGCGCTCGCGATCGGTGCGCTCACCGCCGCGCTGGCGCCACCGGCGCTGGCCTGGCTCACCGGTACGCCCCGGCGTCCCTCGGCCGCCCCGCGCCTGACCGTCGCCCAGGTGACCGCCGGGTGCGGGGCGACGCTGGCGATGCTCGTCGTCTCCTACGCCGATCTGCTCCTGGCCCGGCAACTGCTGCCGCCGTCGGGTTCCGGGGCGTACTCGGTGGGGACCGTCCTGACCAAGGGCGCGCTCTGGGCGCCGCAGGTCGCCGCCGTCCTCGCCCTGCCACGCCTGGCCCGCGGGGACCGCCGCAGCCGCACGGTCGCGCTCGCGGTGACGGGTGCCTGCGGCCTGGTCCTGGTGGGCGCGTCGGCAGTTGCCGGCGGGCTGGCCTTCCGGCTCGTCGGCGGACCCGACTACACGGCGCTCGGCCGGTACGCGCCGCTGTTCGCCGCCGTCGGCGCGCTCTACGCGGTGACGTTCGTTCTGCTCAACGACCGTCTCGCCGGAGGCGTCAGGTGGCCGGCCGCACCGCTGTGGCTGGGCACCGGCGCGCTGGTGACCGTTGCCGCGATCGTGCGTCCGCGTACCGTCGGCGGTCTCGTCGTCGCGGCCCTCGCCACGGCCGTGGTCACGACACTGCTGATGGCCGTGCCGGCGACTCGGCGCCCAGCCAGTCACCCAGCAACAGGTGATCGATCGAGTCCACCCGGCCCAGCGACCGACCGGACGCGATCCGCTCCCGCAGCTCCGCCCGGGTGAACCAGCGCGCCTCCAGCAGCTCCACCCCGTCGACGCGGACCTGCTCGGAGGTGGCGACGGCCCGGAAACCCACCATCAGGCCGGCCGGGAACGGCCACGCCTGCGACCCCTGGTAGGTCACGTCGGTGACTGTCACCCCCGCCTCCTCCGCCAGCTCCCGGCGGACCGCGTCCTCCAGGCTCTCACCGACCTCGACGAAGCCGGCGAGCGTCGAATACGCCCCCTCGGCCGCGCCCGCGTGCCGGGCCAGCAGGCAGCGCCCCGGCGGGCCGGGCGCCTCGACGAGCACGATGACAGCCGGCTCGATCCGGGGGAACAGCATCCGCCCGCACTCCGCGTCCGCGCAGGTCCGGACGTGTCCGCCGCCACCGGCCACCGCCGCCGCGCCGCACGCGCCGCAGTATCGCTGCTGCCGGTGCCACAGCAGCAACCCCCGGGCGTACGCCTGGACGGCCGCCCCGGCCGGGTCGAGCCGGCCGGCCAGCGCCCGCAGGTCGGCCGCCCGTGTCGCGGCGGCCGCCTCCACGGCGGCCCGCTCACCCAGCGCGGAGAGGTCGACGGCGAACACCGCGGCGTCCCCGTCGACCCCGAGGAAGACGGTCTCGCCCGCCGCGGCCCGGACGGTCGACGCCCGCTCACCGGTGAGCCGGACCGGGCCGTCCCCGTCGACCAGGCAGCGGTCCCGCCACAGCGGCAGCACGACGCTCGCCGGGTCGGTCAGCCGCTCGGCCAGCCAGTCCGCGTCGGCGCGCCGCGCCGCCGCCCGGTCCAGCCATCCGCCGCCGTACGCCGGCACCCGATCCTGTGTCCGCACCAGCTCACCGTGCCACGATCCGCACCGCGGCACCGCCCCGAAACGGGTGATCGGTGCGACACCGGCGGTCAACCGACACGACCGCCGGACCGGACACTCCCGGCGGGCCCGAGCGTTGGTTACCGTAGGTGTCTCCCGCGGGGGAAGCGGTCCCCGCGTGTACTTCCGATCGAGGTTGCAGTGACGATGTACGGCGAGAAGATGCCGGCTGCCGACGACCGTCCCACCATCAAGGTGGCGGCGGTGAGCTGGCCCGGCGTCGAGATGGAGCCGGTCGCCACACCACCCGGAGGCGGCGCGGCCAAGCCGACACGCTCGCGACGGGCCCGGCTGCTGCTGGCCGGAGGGATCGTCGCGGCCGTGCTCGCCGGCGGCGTCGGCCTGGGCGCCTACGCGTACGCCGGTGACGTGCCCCGCGGCACCACGGTGCTCGGCACCGAGCTGGGCGGGCGGAGCCGCGCGGAGGCGGCCCAGGCGCTCCGCGCCGAGCTGGAACGCCGGGCCGACAAGTTGGACGCCCCGCTCGCGGTCGCAGTCGGTGAGAACAAGGCCGAGCTGAAGCCGTCCGAGGTGGGGCTCGCCATCGACGTGGACGCGACGGTGGCGGCGGCTGCCGAGGCCGACGCGCACGCGGTGAGCCGGCTCGTCGGCTCCCGGGCGGTCGAGCCGGTGGTGACCGTCGACCAGGCCAAGCTTGGGGCGGCCCTGCGCAAGGTGATGGGCGCGCAGGGGCGTGAGATGACCATGCCGGCGATCATCTGGACCGGGACCACACCGAAGCCGGTCTACCCGAAGCCGGCGCTGACGATCGACACCGATGGCGCCACCTCGGTGGTGAAGGCCGGCTGGCTGGCCGCCGAGCCGGTCACCGTGCCGCTCGTCGAGAAGTGGCCGGCCACCACCCGCGAGGAGGTGGACCGGCTCGTCGCCGAGCTGGCCCGGCCCGCGGTGGCCGCACCGGTCACGCTCACCACCGACGGCGGCTCGGTCACCGTCCCGCCCGCCGCCATCGCCCGGTCGCTGCGCTTCTCCGCCGACGACGCCGGCACGCTCACCCCGAAGGTCGACGTCAAGCGGCTGCGTACCGCACTGGGGGACCGGCTGACGAAGCTCGAGGTCGAGCCGCGGGACGCCGGACTGACCATCAGCGGCGGCAAGCCGAAGGTGCTGCCCAGCAAGCCCGGACGCCAGGTCGACGCCGCCGCGCTCGGCCCGGCGCTGCTCGCGGTGCTGCCGAAGACCGAGGGCCGTACGGTGACCGCCGAGCTGAAGCCGGCCACCCCCGAGCTGACCGAGGCGGAGCTGGCGAAGCTCGGCATCAAGGAGCGGGTGTCGACGTTCACCACTCAATTCACCGGCGGCCTCTCGTCGCCGCGCAGCCAGAACATCGTCCGCGCGGCGAAGGACGTGGACGGCGCGCTGGTGAAGCCGGGCGAGACGTTCTCGCTCAACGGGCACACCGGCGAACGCGGCTACGACCAGGGATACAAGGACGCGCCGACGATCGTCGGCGGCAAGCTGGTGCCGGGCGTCGGCGGCGGTGTCTCCCAGTTCACCACCACGCTGTTCAACGCCACCTACTACGCCGGGCTGGAGGACGTCGAGCACAAGCCGCACTCGTTCTACTTCAGCCGCTACCCGGCGGTGATCGAGTCGACCATCTACTGGCCTCAGCTCGACTTCAAGTTCCGCAACAACACGCCGTACGGCGTCCTGATCGACACGTCGTACACGTCCAACTCGATCACCGTCTCGATCTGGAGCACCAAGATCTACGACAGCGTGAAGACCGAGTACGGCCCGCGCCGCAACATCACCCAGCCGAAGACGGTCTACCTGACGCCGGGTCCGACCTGCATCGCCGCCGCCGGCGCTGTCGGGTTCGCCCAGGACGCGTTCCGGGTCATCAAGAAGGACGGCAAGGTGTTCAAGCGGGAGAAGTTCAGCTGGCGCTACGACGCCGAGCCGCGGTTCATCTGCGCCCCGAAGCCGGGCGACGACTGATCCACGAGACGCGGAAAGGCCCCGCCGGACGTATCCGGCGGGGCCTTTCCCATGATTCTCACGGCCGTGCCGCGGCCAGCCCTTCGCGTACGCCGTCGGCGTCCCGGTCGGTGCCGTAGACGGGCGTGTCCGGCTGCTGCCGCCAGCTCTCGTCCAGGGTGCCCGCGTCGACCGGGTCGAAGCCCAGCTCGTCCACCAGCTCCATCACGATCCGCTTGGCGTCCGCGTCGTCACCGGCCACCGGCAGCGCGATCCGGCCCGCCGTACCCGCCGGCTTACCCTCGTCCATCAGGTGCGCGGCCTGGATGTTGTTGAAGACCTTCACCACCCGCGCGCCCTTGAGGTGATCGGCCGTCCAGCGGCTGGAGCTGAGACTGCGGTCCAGCAGCTCGGGGATGTCCCCGTCCCGCTGGGCGTAGTAGTTGTCGGCGTCGACCACCAGCTTGCCGTCGAACAGCGCCGCGGGGAGCTGCGGCACCGCCTTCAGCGGGATCGCGATGACCACCAGTTCGGCGCCCTGCACGGCCTCCTCCACCGACACCGCCCGGGCGCCGGTCTCGGCGGCGAGGTCGGTCAGGCTCTGCGGCCCGCGGGAGTTGGCCACCGCGACGTCGTGACCGAGTGAACGCAGACGACGGGTGAGGGTGCCCCCGATGTGCCCCGACCCGATGATTCCGATCTCCATGCCCACTCCTGTACCCCGTGCGGTCGGACCCGATCACGGTCCCGGCGTACGGCACGTCACGTTTCGCGCCGCCGAGCCGGCGGGCGATCGTGCGTCGACGGTCCCGGCTCGACGGTACGAGACCGAGGCGGTCCGTCGTGGTGTTTTCCGGGGGGCAACGCAATTCAGGGCCACCCCGGTTGGGGGTGGCCCTGAATTGGAAGATTGTCCGGCGGTGTCCTACTCTCCCACACCCTCCCGAGTGCAGTACCATCGGCGCTGGAGGGCTTAGCTTCCGGGTTCGGAATGTGACCGGGCGTTTCCCCTCCGCCATGACCGCCGTAACTCTATGAACATGTCAACCAACCCAACAACATGGGTGGTGGTTTGTTCAGAGTTGCACAGTGGACGCGTAGCAGCTTAGTAGTCAAGTCCTCGGCCTATTAGTACCGGTCAACTGAACCCGTTACCGGGCTTACATTTCCGGCCTATCAACCCAGTCGTCTAGCTGGGGGCCTTACCCCACAAATGTGGGTGGGATACCTCATCTTGAAGCGAGCTTCCCGCTTAGATGCTTTCAGCGGTTATCCCTTCCGAACGTAGCTAACCAGCCGTGCCCCTGGCGGGACAACTGGCACACCAGAGGTTCGTCCGTCCCGGTCCTCTCGTACTAGGGACAGCCCTTCTCAAGTATCCTACGCGCACGGCGGATAGGGACCGAACTGTCTCACGACGTTCTAAACCCAGCTCGCGTACCGCTTTAATGGGCGAACAGCCCAACCCTTGGGACCTGCTACAGCCCCAGGATGCGACGAGCCGACATCGAGGTGCCAAACCATCCCGTCGATATGGACTCTTGGGGAAGATCAGCCTGTTATCCCCGGGGTACCTTTTATCCGTTGAGCGACACCGCTTCCACATGCCAGTGCCGGATCACTAGTCCCGACTTTCGTCCCTGCTCGACCTGTCAGTCTCACAGTCAAGCTCCCTTGTGCACTTGCACTCAACACCTGATTGCCAACCAGGCTGAGGGAACCTTTGGGCGCCTCCGTTACCCTTTAGGAGGCAACCGCCCCAGTTAAACTACCCACCAGACACTGTCCCTGAACCGGATAACGGTCCGAAGTTAGATACCCAAATCAACCAGAGTGGTATTTCAAGATTGCCTCCACCCATACTGGCGTATGGACTTCACCGGCTCCCACCTATCCTACACAAGCTAATTCAGATACCAATGTCAAGCTATAGTAAAGGTCCCGGGGTCTTTCCGTCCTGCCGCGCGTAACGAGCATCTTTACTCGTAATGCAATTTCGCCGGGCCTGTGGTTGAGACAGTGGGGAAGTCGTTACGCCATTCGTGCAGGTCGGAACTTACCCGACAAGGAATTTCGCTACCTTAGGATGGTTATAGTTACCACCGCCGTTTACTGGCGCTTAAGTTCTCCGCTTCGCTCGTGAGAGCTAACAGGTCCCCTTAACGTTCCAGCACCGGGCAGGCGTCAGTCCATATACATCGAATTACTTCTTCGCATGGACCTGTGTTTTTAGTAAACAGTCGCTTCCCCCTGCTCTCTGCGGCCATACAACGCTCCACCCGCGCGGGGCTTCACGTCTCCGGCCCCCCTTCTCCCTAAGTTACGGGGGCAATTTGCCGAGTTCCTTAACCACAGTTCGCCCGATCGCCTCGGTATTCTCTACCTGACCACCTGTGTCGGTTTGGGGTACGGGCCGCTAAGAACTCGCTAGAGGCTTTTCTCGGCAGCATAGGATCACTGACTTCACCTGAATCGGCTCGGCATCACGTCTCAGCCTATGTGGCGTGCGGATTTGCCTACACGCCGGCCTACACGCTTACCCCGGCACAACCACCGGCCGGGCTCAGCTACCTTCCTGCGTCACCCCATCGCTTGACTACTACCCGCCAGGTTCCCACGCTCCCCACCATTGGTCCGAAGACCGCCGGCAGTTCGGGTGGTTAGCACAACGAGGTTCGTCAGGGTCGCTCTTTCGCGGGTACGGGAATATCAACCCGTTGTCCATCGACTACGCCTCTCGGCCTCGCCTTAGGTCCCGACTCACCCAGGGCGGATTAGCCTGGCCCTGGAACCCTTGGTCATCCGGCGGAAGGGTTTCTCACCCTTCTTTCGCTACTCATGCCTGCATTCTCACTCGTGCCGCGTCCACAACTGGGTCACCCCGCTGCTTCACCCCCGGCACGACGCTCCCCTACCCATCCACACACCTGCATACCCCATCAAGGAGGCACGAAGTTAAAATGTGAATGCCACAGCTTCGGCGGTGTGCTTGAGCCCCGCTACATTGTCGGCGCGGAACCACTTGACCAGTGAGCTATTACGCACTCTTTAAAGGGTGGCTGCTTCTAAGCCAACCTCCTGGTTGTCTATGCGACCCCACATCCTTTTCCACTTAGCACACGCTTAGGGGCCTTAGCTGGTGATCTGGGCTGTTTCCCTCTCGACTACGAAGCTTATCCCCCGCAGTCTCACTGCCGCGCTCTCACTTACCGGCATTCGGAGTTTGGCTGATTTCGGTAAGCTTGTGGGCCCCCTAGACCATCCAGTGCTCTACCTCCGGCAAGAAACACGCGACGCTGCACCTAAATGCATTTCGGGGAGAACCAGCTATCACGGAGTTTGATTGGCCTTTCACCCCTAACCACAGGTCATCCCCCAACTTTTCAACGTTGGTGGGTTCGGCCCTCCACGCGGTCTTACCCGCGCTTCAGCCTGCCCATGGCTAGATCACTCCGCTTCGGGTCTAGAGCATGCGACTAAAAACGCCCTATTCAGACTCGCTTTCGCTACGGCTCCCCCACACGGGTTAACCTCGCCACATGCCACTAACTCGCAGGCTCATTCTTCAAAAGGCACGCCGTCACCCCGCAAGGCTCCGACGGATTGTAGGCGAACGGTTTCAGGTACTATTTCACTCCCCTCCCGGGGTACTTTTCACCATTCCCTCACGGTACTCGTCCGCTATCGGTCACCAGGAAGTATTTAGGCTTACCAGGTGGTCCTGGCAGATTCACGGCAGATTTCAGGAGTCCGCCGCTACTCGGGAACACCCACAGAAGACCAGCAGCTTTCACCTACCGGACTATCACCGTCTACGGTCAGCCATTCCAGACTGTTCGACTAGCCACTGGCTTTGTAACTTCTCCAACAGATGTCAGTCTGTTGAGCAGGGTCCCACAACCCCGACCACGCAACCCCTGACAGGTATCACACGCCGCCGGTTTAGCCTCAATCCGCTTTCGCTCGCCACTACTCACGGAATCACTATTTGTTTTCTCTTCCTACGGGTACTGAGATGTTTCACTTCCCCGCGTTCCCCCCACACACCCTATGTGTTCAGGTGCGGGTGACATCACATGACTGATGCCGGGTTTCCCCATTCGGACACCCTGGGATCACAGCTTGGTTGACAGCTCCCCCAGGCCTATCGCGGCCTCCCACGTCCTTCATCG